>CANRLS010000003.1 GCA_947631545.1 uncultured Atopobiaceae bacterium | reverse complement strand
GAAGAGCGCGCCGCCATCCGCACCGCTACCGCCCTCCTCGCCCTCCTCGCCCATGGGCGCGTCTGCGCCCTCGCCCTCCTCGCCCTCCTCGCCCATGGGCGCGTCTGCGCCCTCGCCCTACGTGCGATGCCGGCGCTGCGGATCGTGGCTCTTCAGCGATGGCGGTCCCTGCGCCGTCTGCGGCTTCGACGGGGCCGCTTCCCAAAGGGAGCCAGACGAGACGGATCCGGATGACGGGGCGCGGAAGGCGCCCGGAGATTCACCGGCGGCAGGGCCGATCGGGGGAGCAGCGGCGAAGGCGCTCGAGGGAACTGCGGGAAAGGCCCTCTCGGAGAGGCGGGCCCCTGCGAGGGCGCTCGGGGGTGCGAAGTCCGGTCGGGCGGCTGCGGAGGCGGGAATCGGCGTCCGCGTGCGCTGGCGCGGCCTCGAGGCGACGGTCCCCTTGGGGGATGCCGGCCTGTCGGTGGGGCGAGACCTCGCGAGCGACGTGGCCGTACCGGACTTCGCATGTCCGAGCCATTGCCTCGAGTTCAGCGCGAGCGGCTGCGGCGCGTCGATCGAGCTCCTCGACGAGGGGGCCGACCTTTCCCTCGACGGTCAGGTCGTTCGGAGTGGAGACGTTCTCATGCCCGGTGAAGAGCTGGACGTCTACGGCGCGCGCCTCTCCCTCGTGCTCCTCGATTGAACACGGGCGCGTTCCCAGGGGATCCGTCCCACGACGCGCGTTCGCCGCATCGGGATCGCCGGGTGGAGCGGATCCCCTGGGGAAGCGCCCCGCGTTCGCGGCCGGTTGGGGGGATGGTGCGACCCGCTTTGCCGAAAACGAAGGACAGGCCAGAGGTACGAGGCCTCTGACCTGCGGTGATGTCTGGTGGCGGGGGGGGGAATCGAACCCTCGACACACGGATTTTCAGTCCGTTGCTCTACCAACTGAGCTACCCAGCCGTATGCGCTCTCGCGCGCGGGTAAGCATAGCACAAGGCCCGCGATGAACATCGGTCGACAGACCGGCCGGCGAGCCGCGCGTCGGGACGGCTATGGCATAGACTTCGATGCGAGGCGATGGCCCGCTCGCTCGCCTGTCGTGGAACGGGGCAAGCTACGGTGGCGAAACGAGCGCGCGGGCATCGATGGACGCGAGGCGTTCGACGGTTGCGGGGCCGATGCCGGACGCTCCCGTTCGGCGTATGCGGACGGGCGCGACACGGGAACGAGCCGCTGCGGGATCGCTGCCATGAAGCGCCCATATGCCGATGCGGATCCGCGCGGCATGGCTACGGGCCAGAGGCATCGATGCGAGACGCCGTCTTGCCGCCGATGACGTGGGGAGGGGAGCGGGTTGGCAAAGACCGAGAAGATGAGGCCCGCGGCCGTCCCCCAGACGCCCCAGCCGAAGCTCCGGGGCGTGAACCTCGCCGGCTGGCTCGTGCTCGAGAGCTGGATCACCCCCTCGATCTTCGCCTCCACCGGCACCTTCGACGAGGAGGGCCTCGAAGGGGCCCTGGACGGTGGCCGCTTGGCCGAGATCCTCGACCGGCACCGCCGCGAGTTCATCACCATGGTGGACTTCGAGGGCATCGCCACCCGTGGCTACAACGCCGTGAGGCTGCCCGTGCCCTGGCATCTCTTCGGCGCCGAGGGGCCCCAGCCGAGCGCGATCCCCGAGTGCGCCTCCTACGTCGCCCAGGCGCTGGATTGGGCGGCCGAGTTCGGGATCAGGGCGATCATCGACCTGGCGTCGGTGCCGGGCATGACGAGCGCCTCCAACGGCCACAGCATCGTCGTCGATGCGGATGGCGGCTGGCGCGGCCCCGCCCTCGCAGTCGTGGCCGAGATCGCCCGGCGCTTCGGCTCCCATGAGGCGCTCCTGGCGATCGAGCCCCTGGAAGAGCCCCTCGCCCAGGGGCGGGTGGGGCTCCGGACCACCGAGGGCGTGCCCCTCCATGTCTTGAGGAACTACTATCGCGACTGCTACGAGGCCATCCGCGGGGCCTGTGGCGAGCGAGTGGCGCTCCTCTGCTCCTGCGCGGGCAGGCCCGGCGCCTGGGCGCGCTTCATGGTGTCGCCGAGCTATCGAAACGTCTGGCTCGACGTCCACTGCTACCAGTTCGACGAGGCGGCGCTCAGGACGGGTCCGGGCGGCGTGGCGGCCCTCAGCCGTCGCTCCGAGGATCTGCTCCGCCAGGCGGAGCGGAGCGAGCTCCCGGTGGTGGTGGGCGAGTGGTCGGCGGCGCTCCCGGCGACGGCCGCCACGGTCACGCCGGAGGGGCGGATCGCCATGGAGCGGGTGTACGCGTCGGCCCAGATGCGGGCCTTCTCCAGCGCGCGGGGCTGGTTCTTCCAGACCTGGAAGACCGCGACGCGGCTCTCGAGCTGGGATGCGCGGATCGCGCTCGCCACCTTCGAGCGCGGCATGATCGGCTGAGCGTGGGGGCCGGGAAGCTCTCCATCGTGGGCACGCCCCTCGGCAATCGTGCGGACCTCTCCGAGCGCGCGAGGGCCACGCTCCAGGCTGCCGACGCCATCCTCTGCGAGGACACGCGGGTGAGCGCGAAATTGGTCTCGGGCCTTTGCCCCGGGACCCCCTTGGAACGGGCCGACGAGCGGACCCTCGCCGCGAGGGCGGATGGCATCGTCCAGCGGCTCTTGGCCGGCGCGCGGCTCGCCTTCGTGAGCGACGCCGGAATGCCCTGCATCTCGGATCCGGGCGGCGTGCTGGTGGATGCCGCCCTCGAGGCGGGCGTCGAGGTCGAGGTCGTCCCCGGGCCGAGCGCCGTCTCCTGCGCCATCGCCGCGTCGGGCCTCGCGTGCCCGCGCTTCCTCTTCCAGGGGTTCTTGCCGAGGAAGGGCTCGGGCCGCGCCCGGGCGCTGGGGCTCATCGCGAGCCTTCCCGCCGCGACGGTCGTCTACGAGTCGCCGCATCGGGTCGGCCGCACGCTGGACGATGTGGCCGCGGTGCTGCCGACGCGCCGGATGGCGCTCTGCCGGGAGCTCACGAAGCTCCACGAGGAGGTGCTCCGGGGCACGGCAGCGGAGCTCCGGGCCCTGCTCGATCGCCGTGAGGCCGAGGGGCGCCCGCTCAAGGGCGAGTGCGTCATCGTCGTCGAGGCGCCCACGGCGCGCGAAGAGGGCGAGCGCGAGGAGCGCGACGGCAGGGCCGTCGAGGACCTCGCCCGGCAGCGCCTCGGCGAGGGGCTCTCCCCCTCGGCCGCCGCCCGTGCCGTGGCCCGCGACGCCGGCATCTCGCGAAGCGACGCCTACGGGGCCGTTCTTCGCGTTTCGAGGTCCGAGGCTTGAGGCGAAAGATCCGGTGCCGCCCGCCGAGGCTCGGGCGCGCTCGCGGTGCCGCTGGGCAGGGCCCTTCGACCCCTTGTTTCGGATCGGAAATGTGAGAGGACGTAGAATACGGGCCATGCAACCTGCGCTTCCCCGAGCTCGAGGCGGGAGGCGTCGACGATAGGAGTCAACATGGCCCAGGAGCCCGCCCCCAACGATCGCGCGATCCTCGTCGTGCTCGGCAGCGATCGCCCCGGCATCGTCGCCGGCGTGACGGCCGAGCTCGCGAACCATGGCGTGAATATCCTCGACATCTCCCAGACCATCCTCCAGGGCATCTTCACCATGACGATGCTCGTGGACCTCCGATCGATGGACGTGGATTTCGAGGAGCTCCACGCAGCGCTCCAGAAGCTCGCGCGGGAGGTGGGCGTGCAGGTGACGCTTCAGCGGGAGGATCTCTTCAAGCTCATGTACCGGCTCTAGGGCTCGGGAGAAGGGAGCGGCCGCGCCAATCCCATGGGGATCGGCTGCGAGCGGGATGCTCGAGACCGCTGCCGAAGCGGCAGTCGCCGGTGCGCCGGCCAAGCGGGATGCCCGATGGGGCGATCCCTGGGCCCTACGGCCATGAGGAGGATCTTTGACGAAGAGGGAATCGGAAGACTACACGCCCGCCGAGGACGCGCTTCGCGCAGCCACGGGCGATAGCGATGCCGATCGCATCACCGACGAGGAGGAGAGGGCCATGAGCGCCGTGCGAGCGGCCCTCCGAGGCGCACGGAGGGCCGTGGGCAACCCCGGCGACACCAAGGAGACCGTGATCTCGGCGAACTCCACCTCGGCGATGCTCCGCATCGAGGACGTGAGCCCGATGCCGAGCGTCTCCTGCGGCCGACCGCCCGTCTCGGACGAGCTCTACGAGGACTTCGTGCGCTTCGACCGCATCGCGCCCGAGGAGTACGAGCGCTACGACGTGAAGCGGGGCTTGAGGAACGCCGACGGCTCCGGCGTGCTCGTGGGCCTTACCACCGTGTGCGACGTGCATGGCTACACAAGGGACGCCACCGGCGTGCACCCGGCCAAGGGACGCCTCTCCTACCGCGGCTACGACGTGGAGGAGCTCGTGCGCGGCGCCGAAGACGAGCAGCGCTTCGGCTACGAGGAGGTGGCCTACCTCCTCCTCACGGGGAACCTCCCCACGGTGCAGCAGCTGGACGACTTCAACCGGCGTATCGATGCGCGCCGCCGGCTCTCGCTCGGCTACCTCTCGCTCTTCCCGAGGACCACCCGCTCATCCTCGATCATGAACGTGCTCCAGCGGGCGACGCTTCTGCTCTACGCCTTCGACGACGATCCCGACGACACCTCGCCCGAGCATGAGGTCGACGTGGTGCTCTCGCTTCTGGGCCGTCTCCCTCGGATCGCGGCCGTGGCGCACACCGCCTACGCCGCCGAGCACGGCCGGACCGAGCTTCGCATCCCACCCGTCAACATGGGCTACTCCATGGCCGAGACGCTCCTCGACGTGCTCAGGGGCAACGAGCCCTTCACCCGCGAGGAGGCGCTCCTCCTCGACGTGATGCTCATGCTCCACGCCGAGCACGGCGGCGGCAACAACTCCACCTTCACGACGCGCGTGCTCTCGAGCTCCGCCACGGACGCCTACAGCGCCTATGCCGCGGCGATGGGTTCGCTCAAGGGACCCAAGCACGGCGGCGCGAACGCCAAGGTGGGCCAGATGCTGAAGAACATCGCCGAGAACGTGGGCGACATCACGAACGAGGACGAGGTGGCGAGCTACCTCGAGCGGATCGCCAGGGGAGAGGCCTTCGACGGCACCGGGCTCATCTACGGCATCGGCCATGCCGTCTACACGCTCTCCGACCCGCGCTGCGAGCTCATCGCCACCTACGCCCAGAAGCTCGCGGACGAGCGGGGCCTTCACGACCGATTCCAGCTCATACGCACCGTCGAGCGCCTGGGGCCGACGATCGTGCGAGAGGCGCACGCGACGCCAACGCCCATCTGCGCGAACATCGACCTCTACACCGGGTTCGTCTACAACATGCTCGGAATCCCCGAGTCGCTCCACACGCCGATCTTCGCGATGTCGAGGCTCGCGGGCTGGGCGGCCCATCGCATGGAGGAGCTCTACGGGGCGGCGAGGATCATCCGACCGGCCTATCGCTGCATCCTCGCCGAGCGCACCTACCGGCCCCTCGCCGAGCGCAACGACTAGGCGGGAGCGGATGTGACGGGCGAGGGGCGCAGGCGGCCGGCGGAGGGCTTCGTGCCCAAGATCGTCTTCACGGACCTCGACGGCACGCTGCTCGCTCGCGACAAGACGCTTCCCGCGCGGAACCTCGAGGCGGTTCGGCTGCTCGGCGAGCGCGACATTCCCCTCGTGCCCTGCACCGGAAGGCCGGTGAGCGGGCTCACGCCCGTGGTGCTCGATCTTCCGGACATCCGCTACATCGTCTATGCCAACGGCGCGGGCGTCTGGGACCTCGAGGCCGACGGACCGGGCGCCGAAGCGGCGCTCGGGCGCCGCATCGTGGGCGCGCCCATCCGGAAGGTGACCCTTTCCAAGGAGTCCTTCCTCGCCGCCTACGACGCGCTCGGCGACCTCGATATCACCTTCGACCTCTTCGCGGACGGGCGGGCCTACAGCGAGCGGAAGCGCTTCGAGCGGCTGGGAGAGTTCGGCTTGGAGCCGAACCTGCTCCGCCAGATCCGGCTCTCGCGGACGGCCGTGGACGAGCCGTTGCCCGAGCTCGCCGAACGGGCGAGGGATCTGGAGCGGATGACCATCTACTACCGCACGCCCGAGGATGCCGACCGCGTGCGCGCCGTGCTGGAGGCCGATCCCCGTCTCGTCGTGACCTCGAGCGAGCTCACGAACTTCGAGGCCTCGGCCGTGGGCGCCACCAAGGGGCTCGCGCTGGAATGGCTCTCAGGGCGCCTCGGCATCGATCCCGGGGCGGCCATCGCCTTCGGGGATGGGATGAACGACGTCTCGATGATGGAGGCGGCGGGGCTCGGCGTGGCCCTCGCCGACGCCCAGCCCGGCGTGGCGGAGCTGGCAGACGACGTGACGGCGCTCGGTTGCTCCGAAGGCGGCGTCGGCGAGTACCTGGAGCGGCTCCTCGCCTGATCGGGCGATCGGCCGTCCGAACTCGCCTGCGGGCCGACGCTCCGATACGCGTTCGGCCGATTCCCTACACTTTGCCGTTGAGCTCAAGCGGGGAGGCGCATGGACAGCAGAGCCCGACATATGGCCGCGGAGGCCTCGCCGGCGCCGTCGCCAGGCGCCGGACCTCGCCCGCTGCCCCTCGGCATCGCCGCCCTCGTCGCGATCCTCCTTTCGCTCGTCGCCGAGCTTCGCATGCAATGCCTCATCGTCGATGGCCAACCGGGCGATCCGATGGTCTGGAGCGCGCCCCGCATCGGCTTCGTCGCGCTCCTCCTCTTCGCTGCGATCGCGCCGATCTCCGTATGGATCGCGCGAGGCGGCATCGACCGGACGCTCGCGCGTCTCGGCGCCTCTGGTGGAAGGCTCTGGAAGCGCTTCGAGACGGCCCTGGGCATATCGGCGATCGCGGGCTTCGCCGGATGGCTTCTCGGCTGGGGCGCGGCTTGGGTTCAGCAGAACCTGGGCGATTGGCGCTACTCCGTCACGCTCATGGCCTTCGCCATCGCCTTCACGCTGCTCGTCTACTTCCGCGCGGAGGTGCTGGCGGACGCCGCCTGGGGCTTCCTCATCCTGGGGCTCTCCTTCGGCATCGCGTTCGTCGCCCTCGCGCCCGTCCAGCCGAATTCCGTTTGGGATGGGCAGGGGCATTTCAACGCCGCCAACGCCATGTCCTACGTGGAGGACGCGGAGTACGACGAGGGCGATCTCATCGCACTCGCCGACATCCCGTACGTCATGGCCGGTCACCTCGAACGACGGGTCTGGTCGGATATGAGCCTCGAGGTGCTGAACCAGACGACGGCGGAGATCGATCGCCTCCAAGGGGAGGGGGCGACCGAGGTCATGGAGGGCTCGGCGCGTCATGGCGGTTCGAGCTGGGTCTCCTTCAACGCGGTGGGACGCTTGCCGCTCGCCGTCGGTCTTTGGCTGGGGCGCCTGCTCGGGTTCGGAAACGTCGGCGAGTACACGGTGGCGAGGCTCGCGAACCTCGCGCTCTACGTCGTCCTCTGGTTCCTCGGCATCCGCTATCTCAAGGGATCCAAGCTCGTGCTCTCGGCCGTCGCCCTCGCTCCGACCGGATTCTACGTGGCCTCGGGCTTCAGCTACGATGCTTGGCTCTGCGCCTGCCTCGGCTTCTCATTCTGTCGCTACCTCGGCGAGCTCCAACGTCCGGAGGAACCGCTCCGAGGCTCTGGAGCGGCCGCGATCCTCGTCGCCTTCGCCCTCGGCTGTCTCGTCAAGGCCGTCTACTTCCCGCTCGCCCTCGTCTTCCTGGCCATGCCGAGGGGCAAGTTCCAATCGAAGGACGCCATCGGGCGCGGCTGGTGGTCGTTTTCGGTCGTCCTCGCGGCGATGCTCCTCCTCTCGACCTTCGCCCTGCCGTTCCTCATGCGCGGCGGCGCGGGGTACTCGGACGCTCGAATGAACGAGGGGGCCAGCTCCACGGGGCAGCTCGCGTACATCTTCGAAGCGCCGGGCGCCTACCTCGACGCTCTCTGGGCGAGCGGCCTGGAGTTCTTCGGCCCGGGCTACCTCCGGGACGCGACCGCGCTCCTCGAGTTCATCCACATCAGCTCCTTCGAGACCGCGCTCGGCTGGACCTATCTCCTTTTCCTGCTGTTCGTCGCGCTGTTCGTGCGCGATGCGTCGTTCAAGGGCCAGAGCCTCTGGCTGGGGCGGATCTTCGCCGGAGTCGGCATGGTCGCGACCTACGCGCTCTTCGCCACGGCGCTCTACATCGGCTTCACGACGGTCGGCGGCTCGGAGGTGGATGGCCTCCAGCCCCGCTACCTGCTGCCCTTCTTTCCGCTGCTCTTCGGGCTCATCCTCTACATCCAGCCGCTGACTCGGCTCCTCGCGCGCTGGCGCCGAGGCGCCGCCGTCGGCTTCTGGGCCTTCCTGTTCGTCTATTTCGCGGCGTTCATCACGCTCAAGTTCGTCGTCTTCTTCGAATAGGGACGGGCGACGGATCGCCTTGCGATGGGCTCCCTTGGAAGGGCCGGCCCGATCCGGGGATGGACTCGCCGAGATGCCCGAGCGGGGGCCGCCGCTGCCGCTGCCGATCGGCCCTGACGGACTCGGGCCGAATCGCCAAGCGCTAGCATGCGGTCTAGGTTTTCGCGAGATGCTGGCGATTCGGGACTGGGGCGAGGGGCGACGCGCTGGTGGCGCCGGACCGCTCCGCTCGGATCGCCCTCCGTCCGCCCAGGGCGGGGGGCTCGAGGAGAGAGGTCGTCGTGGCTTCCATCGTTCCCACCAAGGGGGCATCCGCCTCCCACGGGGCCATCCCCTTCTCCTTGGGCATGACCCTCGTCACGCTCGGCGTGGTCTACGGCGACATCGGCACGTCGCCGATGTACGTCATGAAGGCGATCATCTCGGGCAACGGCGGGCTCGCCTCCATGGACGAGGACACGGTGCTGGGCGCCCTCTCGCTCGTCATCTGGACGGTGACGCTGCTCACCACGGTGAAGTACGTCCTCATCGCCATGAGGGCCGACAACCATAACGAGGGCGGCATCTTCGCGCTCTACTCGCTGGTGAGGCGCTGCGGGCGCTACCTGATCCTGCCCGCCATGGTGGGCGGCGCGGCGCTTCTGGCCGACGGCATCCTCACCCCCGCCGTGACCGTGACCACGGCCATCGAGGGCCTTCGCACCATCGACGTGGCCGCGGCCTTCCTGGGCGACACGCCCACGATGGTGGTCACCATCACGGTGATCATCATCTCGATCCTCTTCCTCGTGCAGCGCTCGGGCACCTCGAGGATCGGCCACGCCTTCGGGCCCGTGATGCTCGTGTGGTTCCTCTTCCTCGCGCTCACGGGGCTCTTCCAGATCTTCGGCAACCTCTCGGTCTTCCGCGCGCTGAACCCCGTGCGCGGACTCGTCTTCCTCTTCGGGCCGCTCAACAAGGCCGGCTTCGACGTGCTGGGCTTCGTCTTCCTCGCCACCACGGGCGCCGAGGCCCTCTACGCCGACATGGGCCATGTGGGCAAGGCCAACATCCATGCGAGCTGGCCGTTCGTCATGGTCTGCCTCTTCCTGAACTACCTCGGCCAGGGGGCCTGGATCATCGCCAACACGCAGAACCCCCAGATGCTCACCATCGCCGACGTGAACCCGTTCTTCGAGATGAACCCGGACTTCATGCGGATCCCCTCCGTCATCTTGGCCACGGCGGCCGCCATCATCGCGAGCCAGGCGCTCATCACCTCGAGCTACACCCTGGTCTCGGAGGCGATGGGCCTCGACCTCATGCCCCACATGCGCATCACCTACCCCTCCGACACCAAGGGCCAGCTCTACATCCCGATGGTGAACACGATCATGTGGATCGGCACGCTCGGGGTGGTGTTCCTCTTCCGAACGTCGGAGCGCATGGAGGCGGCCTACGGGCTCGCCATCACGGTGACGATGCTCATGACGTCCTTTCTCGTGGCGGCCTGGCTCTGGAAGATCCGCCACCATGCGGCGCTCGCCTTCGTCTTCCTCATCTTCTTCGGCACCATCGAGGCCTGCTTCTTCGTGAGCTCGCTCGCCAAGTTCGCCCACGGCGGCTACGTGACCGTGTTCATCAGCGCCGCGCTCTTCTACGTGATGTACGTCTGGAGGCGGGGGAGCGCCATCGAGCGGGCGCAGTCGGCCTTCCTGCCCGTGGCGAGCTACATCGACCAGCTCGACCGGCTCTCGAAGGACACCACCGTGACGAAGCTCGCCGACAACGTGGTCTTCCTCTCCAAGGAGCCGAGGGAGGATGTGCTCGACCGCGACATCCTCTACTCGATCCTCGACAAGCGGCCCAAGCGCGCCATCTGCTACTACTTCGTCTCGGTGGTGGTGACCGACGAGCCCTTCACCCACACCTACACGGTGAACTCCTTCGGCACGGACTTCATCTTCAAGGTGACCCTCTACCTGGGCTTTCGCGTGAACCAGCGCATCAACCAGTACCTGCGCCAGGTGATCGGCGACCTCATGCAGGCGGGGCAGATCCGCATGCAGCCGAGGCGCTATTCCATCTACCGCGAGCCCGATCCCGTGGGCGACTTCCGCTTCGTGATGCTCCGGAAGCTCCTCACGCCCGAGACCGTGCTCTCGCCCTCGGATCGCACCGTGATGACGATGAAGTACGCCATACGGCGCATGTGCGGCTCGGCCGCCCAGTGGTTCGGCCTCCAGGCCTCGGGCGTCACGGTGGAGTACGTGCCGCTCTTCGCCAGGCAGGCGCAGGTGACGCGGCTTCAGCGCATCGAGGCGCCCGAGCCCGAGGAAGCGCTGTCGATCCTCGAGGAGGAGGACAACGACGAGGTGGAGGAGGGCGACATCATCTCGCTCGACCTCGACGACGAGGCGGCCGAGTCCATCGCGGAGACCGAGGCCAACGTCATCGGCGGCGAGGGGCTCGTCGACGGCACCGGCGTGCACCCCAAGATCCTCTACGACGCCACGGGCCACCCCATCGGCGTCGCCCGCGGCCACAAGGCGGACCACCTCCTGGATTCAGCGGACGTCCCCTCGGATCAGCTGCCCTAGGCACGAGCCCTGTGCTAGCGTGATGGGGTTCGCGCATCGCCGGAGACCGAAGGGATCCAATGGACATCGAGAATGAGAAGCTCCAGGACGCCGTCGACGGGAAGCCCTGCACGGAGAAGGACGACAAGAAGGCCCCGAAGCACCCTCCGGTGCCCCCCTCGGCCACCGCGTCGCTCGTATGGGACGGCCCCGACGGCGCCATCACCTACGAGGCCACCGCGGGCCATCTGAAGGTCACGGCCGATGACGGCAAGCCGATGGCCCAGATGTTCCATCGCTCCTACGTGGCCACGGCGGGCGTGAAGGATCCCGCCTCGCCCTCGGCCCGCGCCCAGGCGCTCCATCCCTCGGGCTTCGGCTTCTCGGCGGGCGACGCGGCCTCGAGCGACTGGTTCCGGTCCACGAGGCCGGTCACCTTCTGCTTCAACGGCGGCCCCGGCTGCGCGAGCGTTCCCCTCGACTTCGGCGGCATCGGCCCCGTGCGCGCCATGCCCGACGGCACCCGGCATCTCACGACGCCGGCGAAGCTCCAGCACAATCCTGCCTGCATCCTCCCTCTGACCGACATCGTCTTCCTCGATGCGCCCGGCACCGGCTGGTCGTTCGTGGAGTCGGAGCGCAAGGGCAAGAAGATCTGGGGCGTCGACGGAGACGCCGACGCCTTCGCCCGGGCCATCCAGGTGTGGCTCACCGAGAACCGGCGCTGGAACTCGCCCGTCTTCCTCTTCGGCGAGTCCTACGGCACGGTGCGCAACGCCGTCCTCGCCCGGATCCTGGGCGAGAAGGGCGTGGGCGTCTCGGGCGTGGTGCAGCTCTCGACCATCTACGACTGGGCCAGCACGCTGCCCGGAAACGACGCCTACTACATGGGCATGACCCCCGTCTACGCCGCCGCGGCCCAGTGGTTCGGCAAGGTGGGGGAGGGCACCGAGCCCAACCGGTGGTTCGACGAGGCCTGCGTCTTCGTGAACGAGAGGCTCTGCCCGGCGCTCGTGATGGGCGATAGGCTGGACGACGAGCGCGAGGAGTCCGTGGCCGTCGAGATGTCGTCCTACGTGGGGCTCTCGCCCGAGTACCTGCGGGCGCATCACCTGCGCGTGGAGCTCGAGGACTTCCGCCGCGAGCTCCTGCGCGACGAAGGGCGCGTGATGGGGCGCCTCGACCTGCGCTTCACGGGCGACGCCGTGACGCCCGTGCAGGGCTCGACGGAGTTCATCGCGGGCGAGGACGCGGCCGACGATGCCCTCGAGGCCGTCTGGACCGGCGCCTTCCGCGCGCTCATGGATCGCATCGGCTACGTGAACCCCGCTCCCTACGTGAGCACCAACTGGAAGGTGAACGAGAGCTGGAACTGGATCCATCAGGCCCCCGGCACCCTGGAGAGCGTCCCCGCGCCCAACGTGGCCCTCGACATGGGCGTGGCCATGCGCCGGAACCCCTCCATGCGCGTCTGCTACATCGGCGGGCGCTACGACGCGGCGACGCCCTACTGGAACCTCATCCACGACACGTCGGCGCTCTTCCTGCCGGACGGCCTCCGCAAGCAGCAGGAGTTCCACCTCTACGGTTGCGGGCACATGTCCTACGTCGATGAGGAGACGCTCGAGGCCATGGCGAGGGACCTGAGGGCCTTCTACGCGAAGGCGCTTCAGGGCTAGCTGAGGCCGATCGCCTTTGAAACCGGGGCGGGACGGGAGCGCACGGCGCCCCGTCCCGCTTTCAGTGCGCCGTCGGGAGAGCGTCCGAGCCTTCGCGAGGCCGCCCGTGCGCCGTCCCGGCGCGCCGGAGCAGGTAGCAGTGATGCGGGGGCGGGTCGTCGCGGAAGTCGAAGGGGATCGTCTGGGCCGTGATGTCCTCGAGCTCGACCCCGGCCCGCCCGAGACGCTCGAAGTCGGGCTCGAAGGTGCTGAGGTTGCAGCAGAAGACGGCGATGCCGCCCGGCGCGAGGAGCCGCGAGATGCCGATCAAGAGGTCCAGATGGTCGCGCTGGACGTCGAACGACCTCCGCATGGACGCCGAGTTGGAGAAGGTCGGCGGATCGCAGTAGATGAGGTCCCAGTGGGCGTGGCGGCGGCGCTGCTCGGCGATCCAGGCCATGGCGTCGGCCCGCACGAAGCGGTGCGGCGCGCCCACCTTGGCCTCGGGGTCGAGCGCCGCAGGCTCGAGGAAGCCGTTCCGCACGAGGTTTCTCCGAGCGACGTCGAGGTAGGGGCCCGAGAGGTCGACGGTCGTCGTCTGGGCGCAGCCGCCATCGGCGGCGTAGCAGGTGGCGGTGCCGGTGTAGGAGAAGAGGTTGAGGAAGCTCCGCCTGCCCGTCGTGCGCTTGGCGAGCTCGCGGATGCGAGCGCGGACGTCACGGGTGTCGAGGAAGACGCCGGTGTCGAGGTGGCTCGCGAGATCCACTTCGAAGAGGAGGCCGCCCTCCTCGACGAGGGCCGAGCCCCTCGGCAGCTCTGCGCCGAGGATGCGGTGGGGACGCCCGCGAAAGCGCTCCTGCGAGCGGGCGCCGCTCGCGTACTGGGAGCCGCCCTTGGCGCGATGGCGGAGCTTCACCTGGACGTCGCCCCAGGCGATGTCGAGGAGCTCGGGCGCGGCGCTCGCGACGTCGAGGAGGCGCCGATGGAAGGACCGGGCCTCGTCCCCGCTCAGGCCGCTGGCCTCGAAGGCGCCGATGACGAGCCAGCGCCCCGGCGTCTTGGCCGCCCCCCGATAGAGATCGATGGCGAAGGGGTAGTCGGGAAGATCGCGGTCGTAGACCCTGAAGCAGCTGACGTCCTCCTCCCGGGCCGCCTCGGTCGCGCGGGCGGTGGAGGCGGCGAGGGCGTGGCAGAACGAGGCGGTTCGCGCCTCGAGGGCGAGCTCCGGGCCGCCCGCCATCTCGACCTTGGCGCCCCTGAGGGAGAGCGGGGCGAAGGGGGCGAGCTCGAGCGCGTCTCGGCCGAGGGAGGCCTCGGCGCCCTCGCGGCGGGCATCGTCGGCGAGCGGGAGCGCCTGGCCCTTCCGGGCGATGACGAGGCCGTCTTGGCCGTCCTGGAACCCGAGGCAGAAGGAGGCGAGCGCGGCCTCGGCCACGATGGCGTCGCTCCCACTCGCGGCGCTCGTCCAGGAGAGGTCGGCGATGGCGCAGGCGTCCCCTGCGCCGCTCGACTTGAGGGCGGCGCCCGCCTTGGAGAGGTCACGGCTCGAGAGCTGCCGAACGGCGTCCGTCATGCCCATGGAGCGGAGCACCGCGCGGGGAAGGTCGCGAGACCCAGGGCGCGGATCGGCGCAAGCGAGGGCGAGCGGCGCCTCGCGGGCCGCCTCCCTTCGGCGAGAGGCGCCCCGAAGGAGCGCGCTCCAGCTGCCGGGCGAGTGCTTGGCCCACAGCTCGAAGCCCCAGGAGCCCGCGGCTCGGAGGAGCCCGGGAGCGACGTCTCGGGCCATGGAGGCGGCCTCGCCCACGAGCGTGGCGCCGCCGCTGAAGAGGATCGCGAGGCCGGGCGAGGATCCCGCGGCCGCTTCCACGCGCTCTGGCCAGCCGGCGAGGATGAGGGCCGCCGCGGCGAGATCGGCGCGAAGGGTGGGAAGGCCCCGCTTCTGCAGCTGCTCGTAGCCGCGCTTGGCAAGGGGCTCGCCGGAGAGGTCGACGCCCACGAGCGCCTCGCCGCCCCGATCGGCGGAGGCGCTGAGGTGCACCTGCACTCGGAGCGCCTGTGCGGCCCCCTCGGGCGGCAGCGCGCCGGCGCGGTCGAGGAGGCGGCTGGCGATGGCCTCGCGCACCTGGCGCGAGACCGTGAGCGACTTGGTGAGGTGCGGGGCGGAGCCGCTGGTGAAGACCTCGATGCCGCTCCCCGGCAGCGCGTGCTCCTCCCAGGGGATGCCCTCGACGAGCGCTGCGAGCGAGGCCTGCCCGTCGACGGGGCCTCGGGCGAGACGGCAGACGATGCGGAGCGCGAGGCGGCTCCAGAGGCACGCGCGGTAGCCTTCGGTGAGGCTGCCTTCGAAGCCCACCGATCCGTCACCGCAGACGACGCTCTTGGCGTCGAGGCCCTCGAGCTCCTCGGCGAGGAGCGGCTCGAGACCGGGTGCGCAGATGGCGAAGAACTCCATGACGGTCCTCCTGGGCGAGTGCGGGGCATCTTGAATTGAGAACGTGCGCGCATCCCCCATGATGCCCGTTTGGGAGGCGGAGCGTCCGGACGGCCTGCGGACCCGCTCGGCCGGCTACTCCAGCGCTTCGGCGCAGGCGGCGAGATCCTCGATGATGGGGAGGTGCTGGGGGCAGACGCCCTCGCACTGGCCGCACGCCACGCAGTCCGAGGCGCGGCCGCCCTCGGCGGTGGCGAGCGCGTAGGCCTCCTTGGTCGCCTTCGCCTGGCCCGTGCTCGTGAGGTCGTTCATGGCGCTGAAGATGTCGGGAATGGGGATTTTCTGCGGGCAGCCCTCGCGGCAGTAGCCGCAGGCGGTGCAGGCGATCGTGCTCACGTGCCCCATGGCCTCCATGCAACGGCGGACGACGGCGCGCCCGTCGGCGTCCAGGGGTTCGAAATCGCGGAAGGTGGCGAGGTTGTCGGCCATCTGGGCGCTATCGCTCATGCCGCTCAGGACGCACATGACCCCATCGAGCGAGGCCGCGAAGCGAAGGGCCCAGGAGGCGTGGCTCCAATCGAGGCCCAGGCGCGCGTTGGCCTCGTCCAAGAGGGCCCTCGCCTCCATGGGCGGGTTGGCGAGGCGCCCGCCCTTCACGGGCTCCATGATGACGATGGGCTTGCCGTGGGCGCGGGCCACCTCCCAGTTGGCCCTGGCCTGGACGCTCGGGTTCTCCCAGTCGGCGTAGTTCACCTGCAGCTGCACGAACTCGGCATCGGGATGCGCCGTGAGGAGGCGATCCAGGAGCTCAGGGCCGCCGTGGAACGAGAAGCCGTAGTGGCGGATCGTGCCCTTGTCCCGCTCCTCGGCCACGAAGTCCCAGAGCCCGAAGCGCTCGTACTTCTTCCAGTTGGCGTCCATGAGCGAATGGAGGAGGTAGAAGTCCACGTAGCCGGTGCCGGCGCGCGAGAGGCTCGTGGCGAGCTCCTTCTTGGCGAGCCCCGCCGTGGGCACCGCCGTGGCGAAGAGCTTGGTGGCGATGGTGTAGGACTCGCGGGGATGGCGCTCGACGAGGGCCTTGCGCATGGCCTTCTCCGAGCCGGGGTAGACGAAGGCCGTGTCGAAGTAGGTGCCGCCGGCCTCGAGGAACGCGTCGACCATCCGCGAGGTCTCGTCGATGTCGATGCGGCCCGCCCTCTTGGGCAGGCGCATGAGTCCGAAGCCGAGCTTTCCGATGGCATCGAGGTCGATGGCTGCCATGGGTGCCCCTTCCCGCAGGTTCGCTCGGTACGCGCCGTCATTATCGCCCAGCGGGGCTCTGTGACTTGCGCGTGACGATCGGCGCTTCGCGCGAACCATCGACGGGCACCCTGCTACCATGGGGAACCCTGAATCAATCGAGTCGTTGATTCCCGGAAGCACGAACCTGGCAAGGGACGCGATCGCATGGCCGAAGCACTGGACAGGACCATCGAGGCGGAGGAGGCCGTGGCCACCTCCGGCGCAGAGACGGTGGCGGAAGCGCCGGAGGAGTCCTCCGCGATCTCCGTCTCGCCGTGGGTCGCCAACTCGCTCGTTCCGGCCACGGTCGACCTCGCCCGCAGGGTGAGGGAGGACTGCCTCGCCATGACGAGCCGCTCGGGCGCGGGCCATATCGCGAGCGCGCTCTCGGTGGTGGACATCCTCGCCGTCCTCTACGGATCGATCATGGCGGTGGATCCGACCAATCCCGACGACCCCACCCGCGACCGCTTCATCCTCTCGAAGGGCCACGGAGGCTCGGCCGTCTACGCCACCCTCGCCGAGCTGGGGTTCTTCGATAAGAACGACCTCCTGAAGAACTACTACGCCAACGGCAGCTCCTTCTCGGGGCACGTGTCGCATGACGTGCCGGGCGTGGAGCTCACGACGGGCTCGCTCGGCCAGGGGCTGGGCGTGGCCTGCGGCATCGCGCTCGCGGCCCGGCTCAGGGCCGCCACCTGGCGCGTCTTCTGCGTCATGGGCGACGGCGAGTGCGACGAGGGCAGCGTCTGGGAGTCGGCGCTCATGGCCTCTACCCAGTGCCTCGACCGCCTGACGGTGATCGTCGACCGCAACGGCATGCAGAGCTTCGGCCCCACCGACGATACGGCGCTCGTGCTCGGCGACATCGCCGAGAAGTTCCGCGCCTTCGGGTGGAAGGCCGTGGACTGCGACGGCCACGACCATCGGGCGCTGGCCACGGCGCTCGCGACGCCCCATGGCGGCCAGCCGCTCTGCGTGGTCGCGCATACCGTCAAGGGCAAGGGCGTCTCGTTCATGGAGGGCGACATCCGCTGGCACTACGACTCGGCGTCGCCCCAGGAGCTGGGTCAGGCGTTCTCCGAGTTCGCAGGGCAGGGAGACGGCTTTCCGGCCGGCACGGCGATTCTTCGGAGCGGGGGCGTTGCCTGATGCGGAACACCTTCATCGCCGCCCTCACCGAACGGGCGGCCACGGACGAGCGCATCATGCTCCTCACCGGCGACCTCGGCTTTCGGGTGGTCGAGCGGTTCCAGGAGCGCTTCCCCGGGCGCTACCTGAACGGCGGCATCGCCGAGCAGGACCTCATCGAGGTCGCGGCCGGGCTCGCCCTCGAGGGCTACAAGCCGTTCGTCTACTCCATCGCGAGCTTCCCGACGCTCAGGTGCCTGGAGCAGATCAGGAACAGCGTCTGCAACCCCGAGCTCGACGTCACCGTCATCTGCATCGGCGGGGGCTTCGCCTACGGGCAGCTGGGGATGACCCACCATGCCACCGAGGACATGGCCGCCATGCGCTCGATGCCGTGCATGGAGGTGCTCTCGCCGGCGGACCCCGCCGAGGCGAGGGCCGTGGCGGCCTATTGCTTCGAGTCGACGTCCCCCAAGTACGTGCGCATCAACCGCGGCGGTGAGCCGGAGCTCGAGGGCGCCGAGCGGGTCGAGGGGCTTCCGGTGCAGGGGCTCCGAGGCCTCGTGGAGCGAGCGCGCCGCGCGCCTGCGGGCGTCGAGGGCGCCGCGGGAGCGGCGGATGTGGCGATCGTCGCCACCGGCGCCATCGCCAAGGAGGCCCTCGAGGCGGCGGACCTCCTGGCCCAAGCCGGCATCTCCTGCGAGGTCTTCACCGCGCCGCTCGTGAAGCCGCTGGACGCCGAGGGCATCCGGGCGGTGGCCGCCCGGACGAAACTGGTGGCGACGCTCGAGGAGCACACCGTCATCGGCGGGCTCGGCTCGGCCGTGGCGGAGGCCATCGAGGACGCTCGCGTGGACGGCGCCCACGGGCTCGCGCCCGTGCTCCGCATCGGGATCCCCGACCGCTTCCCCGACGTGGTGGGCGATCAGCGCTACCTCCGGCAGCGCTTCTCCATGGACGCCGAGGGAGTGACCCGGCGCATCCGCGAGGCGCTCGGGAGGGCGTAGCCCCGGCTTCATTCTCGAAGCCGGCTCAGGGCCCCTCGCCTGGGGCGAGGCAACGACGCCGCCCTCTCCGCCCGGCTAGAGGCAGGCGCGGGCGATCCTGCGTCGGAGCTCGTCCACGCCGGTGCCCGCCGACGCCGACGTGACGATCGCGTCCTCGACGTCGATTCCCAGCGCCTTTGCGATTCGGGCGCGCTGCGAGAGCGCCTTGGAACGGCTCAGCTTGTCGGCCTTGGTGAGGGCCATGACGAAGGGGAGGCCCAGCTCGCGGAGCATCGCCGATGTCTCGACGTCGAGGGCCGAGGGGTCGTGGCGGACGTCCACCAGCTGAACGACGAGGTTATGGCTGCGCTCGCCCTCGAGGTAGGCGGCGATGAGCGCGCCGTAGTTCCTGCGCTCGGCGTTTCCCACCTCGGCGAAGCCGTAGCCCGGCAGGTCCACGAAGGCCACGCCGTCCACATCGTAGAAGTTCACCGTGGCGGTCTTGCCGGGACGGGAGGAGACCTTGGCCAGCCCCTTGCGCTTGAAGAGGCGGTTCAGGAGCGACGACTTACCCACGTTGGAGCGGCCGATGAAGGAGACCTCGGGCATGGTGGAGGCGGGGAGGGCTGCCGCCCGAGCGTAGCTCGCGACGAAGCGCGCCCGGCCGTAGTCGATGGAGCCCGCGCCCACCTGCGACTCGCCCACCGTCCGCACCTCCTCGTGCCAATCGCCTAAACGCCCGCAGCCCTCGGCATGGGCAGAGCGAGACGCGCTTAGAATGAGAGCAGTCTACATAATCGGCCGGATGCCCCGCCGTCTCAAGGTTTCAGCCATCCGGCAAAACGGCTGGTAGCCGCCCGGGGTTTCGAGGAGGAGCTTATGGACCAGGCAATCAAGGATCGCGTGGAGCTGTGGAAGGAGAACCTCGACGAGCCCGAGCTCATGGCCGAGCTGGAGGATCTCTGCGCGAAGGACGACGAGGATACCATCGTCGACGCCTTCTACCGCGACCTCGCCTTCGGCACGGCGGGACTCCGCGGCGTCATCGGCGTGGGCACCAACCGCATGAACGTCTACACGGTCTCCCAGGCGAGCCAGGGCCTGGCCAGCTACCTCGTGGCCCACTTCGACGAGCCCACCTGCGCCATCGTGCGCGACTCCCGCAACAAGGGCGAGGAGTTCGTGAAGGCGGCCGCCGGGGTGCTCGCCGCGAACGGCGTGCACGTGCTCGTGATGCCGCGCATCGAGCCGGTGCCGGTGCTCTCCTTCACCGTGCGCGACCTCGGCACCTCCGCGGGCATCGTCATCACCGCGAGCCACAACCCCGCTCCCTACAACGGCTACAAGGTCTACGGGCCCGACGGCTGTCAGATCGCCAACGAGGCCGCGGACGAGATCCAGGCCACCATCAACGCCACCGACATCTTCAACGGCGTGAAGCGGATGGACTTCGACGAGGCCTTGGAGCAGGGTCTCGTCGAGTGGATCGGCGACGACGTCATCGACGCCTACCTTGACGCCATCCAGACCGTCTCCGTGCCCGACTGCGTTGCCACCGACGGCTCCTTCAAGGTGGTCTACACGCCGCTCAACGGCAGCGGCCTCGAGTGCGTGACCAAGATCCTCGCCCGCGTGGGCATCGACAACGTGACCGTGGTGCCCGAGCAGCGCGAGCCCAACGGCGACTTCCCCACCTGCCCCTATCCCAACCCCGAGATCCGCGAGGCGCTCCAGAAGGGCCTCGAGCTCTGCGACGAGGTGAAGCCCGACCTTCTGCTCGCCACCGACCCCGACGCCGACCGCGTGGGCATCGCCGTCCCGCATGACGGCGGCTATCAGCTGCTTTCGGGCAATGAGGTGGGCTGCCTCCTCATGGACTGGCTCGCCAACCTGAAGAAGCAGGCCGGCGAGGACATCCGCCAGAAGGTCGCCGTCACCACCATCGTCTCGTCCACGATGCCCGACGCGCTCGCCGAGGACTGGGGCTTCGAGCTTCGGCGCGTGCTCACGGGCTTCAAGTACATCGGCGGCCAGATCGACCTCCTCACCGAGGCCGGCCAGGGCGATCGCTACCTCATCGGCTTCGAGGAGTCCTACGGCTACCTCGCCGGCACCCACGCCCGCGACAAGGACGCCGTGGTGACCTCGATGCTCATCTGCGAGATGGCCGGCTGGTACGCCCAGAAGGGGATGGACCTCTACGAGGCCATGGACGCCCTCTACAAGAAGTACGGCTACTACCTGAACGGCGTCGTGAACGTGAACTTCGCCGGGGCCGCGGGCGCCCAGAAGATGGCCGACATCATGAGCGGCCTTCGCAAGGAGCAGCCGAAGAAGGTCGCCGGCTACAAGGTCGTGGGCTTCACCGACTACGACACCGGCGCCCCCATGCCCATCACGGGAGGCACGGGCAAGACGCCCGGTCAGGTGCTCCCCAAGGCCAACGTGCTCGAGTTCAACCTCGAGGGCGGCCACAAGGTCATGGTGCGTCCGTCGGGCACCGAGCCCAAGATCAAGGCCTACCTCTTCGCCACGGAGAAGACCCGCGAGGCGGCCGAGGCCGTGATCGACAAGCTGGGGATCGCCGCCAAGGAGGATCTGCTCGCCTAACGGCCGTGCCCTGCGCCTGAAATGCGAGGAAGGGCCCGCCATCCAGCTGGATGGCGGGCCCTTTGCCGTTGGAAGCGCCGCGGGGCTGGCGGGCTATTGCACGGTCATGGTGTCGTCGTCGGAGCCGCCGGAACCCTCGTCCGACCCGTCGCCGATGTACTCGCCGGTGCTGTCGTCGTAGCCGTCGCCATCCTCGTCCACATGATCGGAGGAGGCGTTCGCATCGCCCGAGCCGCCGGGAACCGAGAGCGCGATGAGGGCCGTGGAACCGTCGACCACGGTGCCCGGATCCCAGGCGTGGAGGCTGTTGGCCACCGAGGTGGGATCGTAGACGGCCACCGAGCCGTCGGAGTTCACGCCGATGACGAGCGCCCAGTGGGGCGTGGCGCCGAAGGCGCCGCCGGAGGTCTCCACGAGGACGTAGGAGCCGTTCTCCACGGCGTCGACCATGGTGGCGGTGATGGAGTTCCCGGGCTCCACCGTGATGGGGGAGGCGGTGAGGCCGATCATCTGGGCGAGGCCCTGGCTGGAGGAGGCGCTCGCGTCGCCCGTGCCCCCGCCGGAGGTGTCGGAGGATTCGCCCGTGGCCTCGATGGCCTCGCCGGTGTTGTCGTCGTAGCCGTCGCCGTCGGCGTCCACGGGCGTGGTGGTGTCGCCCGAATCGGTGCCGAAGAGGGTCGCCGCCATGCCGGAATCGCCGGTGGCGCCGCCCAGCTGCGTGACGTTGGCGGCCACGGTGGCCGGCGTGACGTCGGTGGCGCCGAGGAGCGCCATGCGCGCCATGGCCACGGCCGTGGGGCCGCTGCCCTTGAGGCCGATCATGCTGCCGGCGTAATCGACGTAGCCCCAGCGGGCATCCCAGTCGTAGAGGAGCGGCACCGAGCCCTTGGAGACCTGCTCCTCGTAGGGCTGGGCCTCGTGGGATGCGTTGGGGTAGTTGTAGACGAAGCTCACGGACGCCGGCTCATCGACCATGAGCTGGATGAGCTCGGTGGGGTAGAGCTCGGCGTTCTCGGCCACGTAGGTGCTCTGATAGTCGGAGGTGACCATCGACTCCACCTGGGTGCGCAGGTCGCCCTCGAGGCTCGACGATACGTTCTCGGCCGGGTTCTCCGTCCCCGAGCCGCAGCTCGTGGCGCAGCTCACGATGAAGAAGATGAGCAGGATGATGATGGCGATGGCGATGCCGCCCACGATGATGAGCTGGGGATCGTAGCTGGAGCGGCCCGAGAAGTTGATGTTGCGGTTGCGCAGCTGGTAGCCGCCCTTGGAGCCCTGGCCGCGCCCCGTGCGCTGGCGGCGCTGCATGCTCTGGCCCCGGTCGGAGACGCTCCGGAGCCGTTCGCTCGTGGAGCGGGTGGGGGGACGGCGATCGTCGCCGATGGCGCCCATATCGCGCCGGCGGCCCGCCCCCTGGCTCCGCTGCCTCGCTCCCTCGGATGCGCGGCGGGCGGAGCGCTGAGTGCTCGAGGCCCTCGACGAGGGTGGGTTGCGCCGACTGCGCGAGTCGCTTCGGTAGGACCTCTCCTGCATGATGCCTCCTGAAGGGCGTTCCACGGCCAGGGCGAGCGCTCCCGGCGCGAGGCACTCGGGTCTCACAGGCATGATATACAACGGCGTGAATCACCGCTGCTGGGGGCCCTCGGCGAGCGATGCCGCCACGGCGAGGGCCCGGGCGCGGGCGCGCTTCCCCTTCGGTTTTTGACAGGACGTCCATGGCCGAGTACCGTATCGGTGCTTCATGCATGGAATATGCAATGAAGCAGAGCATCATGCATAGGACAGCGGGTATTTGGCATGCCTTATGCGAGCCGAGGGAGATGACGTTGATCAAGGGCCGCAACGATCGCCAGGATGTGATCCGCGACATCGTGCGGAGCAAGTCCATCCGCACCCAGCACGCGCTGGTCTCCGAGCTCAAGGAGGCCGGCTTCTCGTGCACCCAGGCGACGGTCTCGCGCGACATCGCCGACATGGGGCTCCGGAAGCTCCCCGAGGGCGTCTACGTGCTCGCCGAGGACATGCACCTCCAGCGCATGATGTCGGAGCTCGCGGTGGGCGTCGATAGGGCGAACAACCTCGTGCTCGTCATGGCCCAGCCGGGCACCGCCCCCGGCATCGCCGCCGCCATCGACGCGGCCGGCCTGCCCGAGATCGTGGGCACCCTCGCCGGGAACGACACCATCCTCGTGGTCACGCGCGAGGAGGAGGAGGGGAAGGCCCTCGAGGCGCACCTGGACAAGCTGCGAACCGCGCGGTGAGGGCCCCTCGGAGCCGGACGCGAGCCGGCCGCTCTCACCCGTTCGGCGCCAGCGCGCAGCCGATGCCCCACCGCCCGTCCACTCGCCCTGATCGCGCAGGGCTAAGGCTCTGATTCGCTTAGAAAGGAACCCGCACGATGGAAAATCCGCACTTCGCCCACGCCTCCGCGCTCGGGAGCGCCCTCGCCGCCTCCGACGGCATGGGAAGCGACACGCCCGCGACCGCGACTTCGAAGGCCCCCGCGTCGGCGAACGGCCCCAAGGGCAAGGTCGTGCTCGCCTACTCCGGCGGCCTCGACACCTCCTGCCTCATCGCTTGGCTGAAGGACAAGGGCTACGACGTCGTGGCGGTCATCGCCGACGTGGGCCAGCCCGAGGACAAGGACTTCGCCGCCCTCTGCGAGCGCGCCCTCTCGCTCGGCGCCGTGAGCGCCTGGGCCATCGACATGAAGGACGAGTACACCGAGGACGTGTGCACCTGCGCCATCAAGGCCAACGGCATGTACGAGAACAAGTACCCGCTGCTCTCGGCGCTCTCGCGGCCCGTCATCTGCCGCCATCTGGTGGAGGTGGCCCATCAGGAGGGCGCGTGCGCGATCGCCCACGGCTGCACCGGCAAGGGCAACGATCAGGTGCGCTTCGAGCTGGAGTGCAAGGCGCTCGACCCCTCGCTCGAGGTCCTCGGCCCCGTGCGCGAGTGGGAGCTCCTCACCCGCTCCTCCGAGATCGAGTATCTCGAGGCCCGGAACCTCGTGATCGAGGTCACCAAGGACAAGATCTACTCCGTGGACGAGAACGTCTGGGGCCGCGCCATCGAGTGCGGCGAGCTGGAGGATCCCTGGAACGAGCCGCCGGCGGGCGCCTGGGCCATCACCTGCGATCCCGAGGATGCCCCCGACGAGCCCACCGAGGTCCTCATCGGCTTCGAGCAGGGCAAGCCCGTGAGCGTCGATGGCAAGCCCATGGGCATGCTCGAGCTCGTGAAGACGCTGAACGCCGTGGCCGGCGCCAACGGATTCGGGCGGATCGACATGATCGAGGATCGCGTGGTGGGACTGAAGTCGCGCGAGTGCTACGAGCAGCCGGCCGCCCTCGCCATCATCAAGGCCCACAAGGCGCTCGAGACCCTCTGCCTGCCGGGCGACCTCCTCGCCCAGAAGCTCGACCTCGAGCACGAGTGGGCGCGCCAGGTCTACGGCGGCCATTGGTTCAGCCCGCTGAAGGACGCCCTTGACGCCTTCATGGAGAGCGCGCAGCAGACCGTGACGGGCGAGGTGCGCCTGAAGCTCTACAAGGGCAACTGCGACGTGGTGGGCATGCGGAGCCCGCACTCCATCTACGACTTCGGCCTCGCCACCTACGAGGAGGGCGACACCTACGACCGGAGCGCCGCCAAGGGCTTCATGGACCTCTACGGGCTTCCCAACACCGTGTGGGCCGAGCGGAGCGTGGACGGCGAGGGCGAGCTGAAGCCGCTGGTCTCCTCCGTGTCGCCTTCGGGGATCGAGCCCACGATCCAGAAGTTCGACGCCTAGCGGGCCGTCGACGCCCTGGGCGACGGACCTTCGGAGAGACGCGCGGGGGACATCGCATGGCAGAATGGGGCGACGGCCGCGGCCGTCGCCCCTTTCGTTTCGAGCCATTGGAGGCATGGCATGGCCGATCCGCACACGCAGGGCGCGCCGGGCGCCGATGGCGCAGAGGCGCGCGACGGGCAGGCGGCGCCGCTCTGGGGCGGGCGCTTCCGGGCCACGCCGAGCGCCGACCTCACGCGCTTCGGAGCCTCGCTTCCGGTTGATCGGCGCCTCTGGGAGGAGGACATCGCCGGCTCCAAGGCCCATGCCCGGATGCTCGGCGCCCAGGGGATCCTCTCCGAGGCGGACGTGGCGGCCATCGTCAGCGGCCTTGACGCCGTGGCGGACGAGATCCGCGAGGGCCGGCTCGCCTTCGACGAGACGGTGGACGAGGACATCCATATGGCCGTGGAGCGTCGCCTGACGGAGCTCGTGGGAAGCGCCGGCGGGAGGCTCCACACCGCCCGCTCGAGGAACGACCAGGTGGCGCTCGACTCGAGGCTCGCGGCCAAGCGCCTGGCGAGCGGCCTCATGGCGGCCTGCGAGCGCTTGGAGGCGGCGCTCCTCGCGCGCGCCGAGGCCGAGCGCGAGACGATCCTTCCCGGCTACACCCACCTCCAGCCGGCCCAGCCGGTGCGCCTCGCGCACCATCTGCTGGCCTACTTCTGGATGCTCTCGCGCGACTGGGCGCGTCTCTTTGCCGCCCGCCGTGCGGCGGACGCCTCGCCTCTGGGATCTGCCGCCCTCGCCGGCACCACCTATCCCCTCGATCGCGGGGCCACGGCCTCCGAACTGGGGTTCTCCTCCGTGATCCCCAACTCGCTCGACGCGGTGAGCGATCGCGACTTCGCCCTCGACCTCATCTACGCCTCGGCCATGGCGATGCTCCACCTCTCGCGGCTCTGCGAGGAGCTCGTGCTCTGGAGCTCGGCCGAGTTCGGCTTCGTCACCATGGACGACGCCCATTCCACGGGCTCGTCGATCATGCCGCAGAAGAAGAATCCCGACTTCGCCGAGCTCGTGCGGGGCAAGACCGGCCGGGTCTACGGCGACCTCATGGCGCTCCTGACGACGATGAAGGGGCTGCCGCTCGCCTACGACAAGGACCTTCAGGAGGATAAGGAGCCGCTCTTCGACGCCGCCGACACGGCGCGCCAGTGCCTGGAGGTGGTCGCGGGCATGGTGGAGACGCTCGCCTTCAACCGGGCCCGCATGCGAGAGGCGGCGGGGGAGGGCCTCATGGCCGCCACCGACATGGCCGACTACCTCGTCTCGAAGGGCCTTCCCTTCCGCGAGGCCCACGGCGCGGTGGGCCGGCTCGTGGCCCGGTGCGTGGCGGAGGGCAAGGGGCTCGAGGACCTCGCGCTGGACGAGATGCGCGCCGAGAGCCCGCTCTTCGACGAGGACGTCTACGGCTGGATCGAGCTGGAGGCGGTCGTCGACCGTCGCGCCACCGAGGGCGGCACGGGCGCCGCGCCGCTTGCGGTGCAGCTCGCGTTGGCGGAAGACGAGCTGGCGCGCCAGCGGGCCGAAGCGCCCGCCGCGTGAGCCCGCCCGCGCGCCCGTGCGGGCGGTGCGCGGGCGGTGCGCGACACCGTGGTGAGTCCCGGAAGCCCAGAGAGCCCTGACGGCCCGCGAGGCCCTGGGGGCTCGGGAAGCCATGGACGCCCTGGGAGGCCTGGGGCCTTGGGAGCCTTTGGGGCCTTGGGGCTCAGCCCGGGAGCCCCGGGGCGCTGGGGAGATCGAGCGCGATCGGCGCCATCCGGCGAAGCGAGCGCGATGCGCAAGGCGCGGGGCGCCTCCCTCTGGGGAAGCGCCCCGCTCTCGTCATTCGGTCTGGGGGACCTCGCCGCCGCCTTCGTCGCCGCCGCCTTCGTCGCCGCCTCCCTCTGCGGGGGGCGAGGGCTCGGAGGGCGTGGGCTCGCTCGGCGTCGTGGGCTCCGAGGGCGTCGTGGGCTCCGAGGGCGCGGGGTTCGCGCCCGGGGAGATCGTGGCGCCGCCCGAGTTGCCCGAACTCGAGGTGCCGCTGCCAGTGCTCCCGGATTCGCCGCTCGACGAGGACGAGGCGTTGTCGTAGCGCTGGGTGGGCTGGCCCTCGGCGTAGGCGTCGTAGTTCTCGGAGCCGTAGCTCTTGGAGAAGGTCCACGAGCTGTTGGGCTTGTACTTGGGTTCGGGAGCGCTCGGGAACTCCTCGCGCTCAGCGCCGTCCAGGAGCTTGTTGATGAAGCGCATGAACATGGGCACCGAGGAGTTGTAGGGGTGGCCCTGGCTGCCGTCGATGTAAACGGTGCGCTCGGCCGGATAGCCCACCCACACGGCGGCGGCGATCTGGGGCGTGTAGCCGCAGAACCAGAGGTCACGGGCACCATCGGTGGTGCCGGTCTTGCCGGCCACGGGCTGGTCCACGTTGGAGCGCACCGTGGAGTAGCTTGCGGTGCCGCGCCTGACCACGCCCTCGAGGACGTCCGTCACCACGGACGTCACCGAGGTGTCCACGGCCGTGGTGGGCCGATCCTCGTGCTCGTAGACCACGTTGCCGTTGCGGTCCTCGATCTTCAAGATGCTCACCACGTCCCGGTGGGTGCCGCCGTTGGCGAGCGTGGCGTAGGCGCCGGCCATCTCGACCGGGGGCACGCCCACGGTGCCCAGCGTGAGCGAGGGATGCGGGGGTAGGTCCACCTTGATGCCCATGGCGTGGGCGGTGTCGACGATGCGGTCGGAGCCGATGGCCTGGGCCACCTGGGCGTAGCCCGTGTTGCTCGAGAGCTCGGTGGCCCGGGCGAGGGTGATCGTGCCGTACTGGGCGTTGTCGATGTTCTGCACGCGCCAGGCGCTCGTCACCTGCAGGGGCGAGTTGCAGTCGATGTAGATGTCGGGGTTCATCCCGTCCTCGACGGCGGCGGTGAGGGTGAAGGCCTTGAACGAGGAGCCGGTCTGGCGCCTGGCTTGGGTGGCGTTGTTGAACTGGTTCGAGTCGAAGTCCCGGCCCCCCACCATGGCCACGAGGTAGCCCGTTTGGGGATCCACCGCGGCGAAGCCCGCGTCGAGTTCGCTGTTGCCGATCTCGGCCAGCTGCTCCTGCACGGCCTCCTCGGCCATCTGCTGCACGTCGGGCTTCAGGGTGGTGTAGACGCGAAGGCCGCCCTTGAGCACGGTCTCGGACGAGAAGTCCTCGGTGAGGAGGTCGCGCACGTAGTTCGTCCAGTACGGGTAGGTGCCCGTGCCCTCCATGACGCTCTGGCCCGGGTTCAGCTCGAGCGGGGCGGCCACGGCCGCGTCGTATTCCTCCTGCGTGATGTCGTTCGCCTCGAGCATGCGGCTGAGGACGACGTTTCGCCTGGCCACGGCCGCGTCGGGGTTCTCGGTCGGGTCGTAGTAGGAGGGCGATTGCGGCAGACCCACGAGAAGCGCGGCCTCGGGCAGCGTGAGCTCGGAGGAGGGCTTGTTGAAGTAGGTGATCGAGGCCGCCTCGATGCCGTAGGCCCCATGGCCGTAGTTGATGGTGTTCAAGTACATGTTGAGGATCTGCTCCTTCGTGTACTTCTTCTCCATCTCGATGGCGATGTAGGCCTCGCGCACCTTGCGCTTGAGGGTGAGGTCGAACTGCTCCTGCGAGAGGACGGTGTTGCGCACCAGCTGCTGGGTGATGGTGGAGGCGCCCTCGTTGCCGCCGGTGAACTGCACCACCACGGCGCGGAGGATGCCCTGCGGGTCGACGCCGTTGTGCTGGTAGAAGCGGATGTCCTCGGTGTCGACGGTGCCGTTCACCACGTAGGGGGAGACGTCGGCGATGTCCACGGCGCGGCGGTTCTCGGCGTAGAACTCGGCGATGAGGGTGTCGTTGGCGTCGTAGACCTGCGTGGGCTCCGATACCAGGTAGGCGTCGGCCGACTCGAAGTCGGGGAGCTCCTGGAGCCAGGAGTCGACGACGCTTCCGAGCGAGAAGGCGAGGGCGATGACGGCGAGCGCGAGGAAGCCCGCCACGCCGGCGACGCCGAAGGCGATGACGTGGGTGTGGGACTTCTCCCTGGCGCGTCGGTTGCGAATGCCCATGGAATCCCTTCCGGCGGTGCGGCGATTGATCTGCGAGAGGGCGCGTTTGAAGCGGTCGGTGCGATCGGCGAGGCGCGGCCGTGGAGCCTGCGTCCCGCATGAGCGCTCATTTTAGAGACTCGGGCATGGCGAGGGGCGCCGGGAACCCACGACGCGGCCATCGGCTGTGCACGTTGTGTGAAGGAACGGGGCAGCGTAGGGCATGCGCGGGGGTGCGACTCGCCCACGCCTGGCCTAGAATGGCCCCCCGCAACGGCTTCGCGATCCGAGCCCGCCTCCGCATGTCCGGGCCCGACTGCAGATCGAACGCACCAGGGGGTTTCGCATGTCCCATCGCATCCGCTCCATCGTCCTCGCGCTCCTCGGCACCTGCCTCGTGGCGCTCGCCATGGCCGTCGCGCCCGCAGCCGCCGGCGCCGAGACGGCCGGCGATCCCTTCTACGCGAACGAGGAGATGGGGGAGGCCCTCTCGGTCGAGGTGCCGGCGGAGGGCACGGCGGCCGCCCTCGCGAACGGCCCCGTCGTGGCCCTCGACCCCGGGCACGGCGGAAACGACTCCGGAGCTGTACTGAAAGACGGCTCTGGGAGGCCGCTCCTGTGCGAGAAGGATCCGAATTGGAAGATCTCCACTGCCACGAAGGAGTGGCTCGAAGCCCGCGGCGTGACGGTCCTCATGACCCGCGGCGCGAACGAGAACCCGAGCATCTACAACCGGGTGCAGCGAGCCGTGAGCGCCGGCGCCTGCGTCTTCGTGAGCCAGCACAACAACGAGACGCCCTCCGGCACGGGCGCCGAGATCTACATCCCCTACAGCTGCTCCTACTACCCCAACGTCCACGACGAGGGGCAGGCGCTGGCCGACGTCCTCGGCCCGAAGCTGGGCGCGCTCGTGGGGAGATACCGCGGAACCAAGGTCCGCACGATCGACGGCGACCGTTCCTACGACTACGAGAGCGGCGATGCGGCCGACTACTACGGCGTCATCCGCTACGCGCGCCAGGCGGGCATGACGGGCGTCCTCGTGGAGCACGCCTTCGTGGACAACCCCCACGATGCGGCGCTCCTGAGAGACCCGGAGTTCTGCAGGAAGCTCGGCATCGCGGACGCCGAGGCGATCTACGAACGGCTGAATTCGCTCTCGAGCGCCTACGACTACAACCGGCAGAACCCGTGGAGGGATCCCTTCGATACGGCCGCTGAGGGGAGCGTCTTCCGGTTCTTGAACAAGTCCACGGGAGAGCACCTCTTCACGACTGACAGGAACGAGGCCCGGGCCCTCAAGCGCCAGGGGTGGAGGTTCGAGCAGGTGGAATGGGTGAGCCCGAGCTCGGGCCAGGATATCTACCGACTCTACAACCGCGCGAGCCACGCGCACTTCTACACGGCTGACGCGAACGAGTACCGCGTACTCGGGGAGGCGGGCTGGAAGCAGGAGGGCGTGGCCTTCCATGGAGCGGATGCCAGGGATGCGGGCGCCGTGGCCATCTGGCGGCTCTACAACTCCCAGAGCCCGATGGGAGACCATCTCTTCACGACGGATGCCCATGAGCGCGACGTCACCCGCAACCTGGGCTGGACCGATGAGGGCACGGCCTTCTACGGGCTGGGCTCCCAGAGCTCGGGATCCGCATCAGGTCCCGCGGAATCGGAACCCGTCGAGCCCACGCCGTCGGGCACGCCGATCATGGGCGAGAGCGCGACCCGTCGAGAGGCGCTCAAGGGCTACTTCGCGAGCGCCATGGCCCAGAAGGGCAAGACCTATCCGGCGCTCTACGCCTCCAAGGGCGCCGCCACGCCGGAGGCCTTCGTCGATGTGCTCTGGGAGCAGGCGACGAGCGAGGGCGTGCGGCCCGACGTGCTGCTCGCCCAGGTGATCCTCGAGACCGGCTGGCTGCAGTTCGGCGGTGACGTGCAGGTTGGCCAGTGCAACTTCGGCGGCATCGGCGCCACGGGCAACGGCGTGCCGGGCAACAGCTTCGACGACGTGGCGCAGGGCCTTCTGGCCCAGGCCCAGCACCTGAAGGCCTACGCGTCGACGGCGCCGCTCAACAGGCCCTGCGTCGACCCTCGCTTCGGATATGTCACGCGGGGCTGCGCCCCCACCGTGGAAGGTCTCGACGGCCATTGGGCGGGCGCCGGCTACGGCGCCAAGATCGTCGGCATCCTGAACGACTTCCCCAAGAGCTAGGGGGTAGCCGAGGCGGGGACTTGGCGAAGGGCGGCGGGGCTCGGAATCGTCGTTCGGCCGATGGCCTATGCTCTTGGCGTTCACCATGCATGAGAGTGCGGTCAGAGAGGAAGCCCATGCTGCCAGTCGACGAACAGATGCGCGTGATCGCCTCGGGTGCGAGCCAGGTGACCCCCGAGAAGGCGCTTCGCGAGAAGCTCGAGCGCGGAACGCCGCTGAACATCAAGCTCGGCGTGGATCCGACGAGCCCCGACCTGCACCTCGGCCATGCGGTGCCGCTCCGCAAGATGCGCCAGTTCCAGGATCTCGGTCACAAGGTGACCCTCATCATCGGCAACGGCACCGCCCTCATCGGCGATCCCTCGGGCAAGAACTCCACCCGTCCGCAGCTCACCTCGGACGAGATCGAGGCCAACGCCGCCACCTACGTGGAGCAGGCGATGAAGATCCTCGACCCCGAGAAGACGACGGTCGTCCACAACGGCGATTGGCTGATCCCGCTCGACCTGAAGGCGCTCCTGGAGCTCTGCGGCAATTTCACCGTGGCGCGCATCCTCGAGCGAGACGACTTCTCGAACCGCTACAGGAACCAGACGCCCATCGCGCTCCACGAGTTCCTCTATCCGGTGATGCAGGCCTACGACTCCGTGGTCATCGGAGCCGACGTGGAGATGGGCGGGAACGACCAGCTCTTCAACCTCCTGGCCGGGCGAGAGCTCATGGAGAAGCGCGGCATGGAGCCGCAGGTGGCGCTCACGATGCCCCTTTTGGTGGGAACCGACGGCCACCTGAAGATGTCGAAGAGCTACGGCAACTACGTGGGGCTCACCGACGAGCCGAATGACATGTACGGCAAGCTCATGAGCATCCCCGACGAGCTGGTGCCCACCTACTGGCGCCTCGCGGCCAACGTCTCGGTGGACGAGATGGACGCCATCGACGCGGCCTTCGCCACGGGCGAGGCGGACCCCTACGAGTCCAAGCGGGCCCTCGCGAGGAACATCTGCGACCTCTACCACGGCGAGGGCGCGGGCGAGGCGGCCGAGGCGGCCTTCATGCGGGTGTATCGCGACCGGCAGCTCTCCGAAGACGTGGACGAGGCGACGGTGGATCTCGCCCCGGGCGAGGACGGGCTCGTCTACGTCCCGCGCGTGCTCCAGGCGGCGAGGCTCGTGAAGAGCGCCGGCGAAGGGCGCCGCATGATCGACGGCGGCGGTGTGAGGATCGACGGCGACGCGCTCGCACCCAAGACCTACAACGTCGAGGCGGAGCGCCTTGCCGGCCACATCCTGCGGGTGGGCAAGCGCAAGGCCGCCCGGATCGTGGCGGCGTGAGGGTTCGGGCGGGACTCTGGCCGTGCGGACCGGCGGTGCCCGGCGTCCGGGCGCATGGGCCGGCGCGAGTCCGGACGAGCCGATAGCCTCCCTGCCATGAGCGGCGATTCCCCTAGGCTCCCCGAGCTCCTGGCCCCGGCGGGCACCGAGGCGGCCTTCCGCTGCGCGCTCGCCGGCGGGGCCGACGCCATCTACTGCGGCCTTGCCGAGCTGAACGCCCGGCGCGGGGCCGAGAACTTCGACGACGAGAGCCTTGCGCGGTGCTGCCGGCTCGCGCACCTCGCGGGCACGCGGGTCTACCTCACGCTGAACGTGGCCGTGAAGGAGACGGAGCTCGCGGGGGCGCTCGAGCTGGCCAGGCGGGCCGCCTCTCTCGGGGCCGACGCGCTCATCATCCAGGACCTGGGGCTCCTCGCCGCCATCCGCGAGCGCTGCCCGGAGCTGGAGCTCCATGTCTCCACCCAGGCGAACGTGCAGGACGCTCGCGGTGTGGCCTGGTGCGGGCGGCACGGCGCCGCTCGCGTGACGCTCTCGAGGGAGCTCTCGCTCGACGAGATTCGCCGCTGCTGCGAGGCCGGGCGCGAGGCGGGCGCGGAGTGCGAGGTCTTTTGCCATGGGGCGCTCTGCATGAGCTACTCGGGGCTCTGTCTGATGAGCTCGCTTCGGGGCAACCGATCGGCCAATCGGGGGCTCTGCGCCCAACCCTGTCGCCTGCCGCACCAACTCCTGGACGGAGCGGGCGCCTCGCTCGCGCCGGCGGGCACGCGGGCGCTCTGCCCGAAGGACCTCTGCGCGCTCCCCGACCTGGAGGCGCTTTGCGAGGCGGGCGTGGCGGCGCTCAAGATCGAGGGACGCATGAAGGCGCCCGACTACGTGCTCTCGGTCACGAGGGCCTGGCGCCGCTCGCTCGACGGGCTCGTGATGATGGAGGCGTGCGGAGCGCACGGTCAGCACGCGGCCGGCGCGAACATGGCGGGCGACGGCGAGGCAGGCGCAGCGAGCGGATGCCTGACGCTCGCCGAGCCGCTCCGCGACGAGGCCGCGCACGCGCTCAAGCGGGCCTTCAACCGCGATTTCACCGACGGCTACCTGCACGGGCGCTCGGACGTGCGAATGATGAGCCCCGAGCGCTCCAACAACCGGGGCTCGCTCGTGGGCGAGGTGGCGGCCGCCAAGGGCAGCTGGGCGACCGTCCGCCTGACGGAGCCGGTGGGCGAGGGCGATCTTCTGGAATTCCGCCCGGTCGAGAACCCCGACCGGTTCCTCACGGTCGAGAGCCCCGAGGACGCCGAAGCCGGGGCCGACCTCCGCGTGAGGCTGAAGCGCCCCATGGGCGCGGGCGTGCCGGTGCGCGTGCTCCGCGAGCGGCGCGCCCTGGCAGACGCCAAGGCGGCGGCGAGCGCCGACTATCCGAGGAAGCGCCCGGTGCGAGCGAGCGGCACGGCGATCGTGGGCGTGCCCCTCCGCGTGCGGCTGGAGACCGAGGCGCTGACCCCAGAGGAGCGCGCGGCATGCGGCGCCTGGATCCGCGCCGAGGCGATGGGCCCCGTGGTGGAGCCGGCGCGCACGCGCGAGCTCGCTCCCGACGAGCTGGAGCGACACGTGAACCGCCTGGGGTCGAGCCCCTTCAGCGCCGACGTCATCGACGTCGAGGTGGGCGACGGCGCGGGTCTCTCCTTCTCCACCGTCCACCACGTGCGCGCCCGGGCCGTGGAGGCCCTGGAGCAGAGGATCCTCGGCTGCTACGAGGCAGGGCGCCACCCGTGGGGGAAGGTCTCGCTCACCGGGAGGGAAGGGAGCGTTCTCCGAGGGGCGCAAGGGGCGCAAGGGGCGGAGGTCATGTGCCTCGCGGCTTCCGTCGAAGCGGCCGAGGCCGCCCGCGAAGCTGGTGCCGATGGCGTCTACCTGCAGCTTCCGGCAGAGGAGCGCGGGGCTTTCGACGGCGCCGCGCTCGACGCCGCGGGCTCCGGCTTCGCCATCCCATGGCTGGACGAGGTCTGCCGCGAGGTCGACCACGCTCGCATCGACCCCCTCGTGGCCGAGGGCGGGCGCTGCGTGGTCTCGAACGTCTCGGAGCTGGCGCTCGCCGTGGAGCGCGGCGCGGCCTTCGAGGTCGGCTTCGACGTGCCCGTCTTCAACACGGGGACGGTGCGATTCCTCGAGGGGGAGGGGGCCCGCGGCCTCTGGCTCCCCTTCGAGCTCTCGGGGCCCGAGCTCGCCCGGGTCGTCGCCAGCGCGAGCGTGCCCTGCGGCGTCGCGGTGGCGGGCGCCCTCCGTGCCATGACCACGGAGCACTGCGTGCTCCAGCAGGCCGGACGCTGCACCCGCGAGTGCGCTCGCTGCACCGTCGCCGCCGGCCACCCCACGCTCGAGAACATCGACGGGCGCAGGCTCCCCGTGACGAGCGCGCCCGGGCGCAGGTCGCGCATCTGGTGGGACGATGCCCTCGACCTGACGCCCTTCCTCGACGAGCTTCAGCGCCTCGGGATCCGGCGCCTTCTCGTGGATGCCCGGCTCATGGCGCCCGACGAGACGGCCGCCGAGGTGCGGCGCGTGCGAGCGGCGATCGAGGGCGCCTCGGCCGCGCCGCGCCGCTCGCGCACGACGACCGCCCACTATCTGGATCCCGTGGCCTAGACGACGGCGGCTCGCGCCAGAGCGGCCCCTGCCCCGGCGAGCGCGTCGGCGGGTCGGAAGGCGGCAAAGCGGTGCCGAGCGCGCGCCTTGCCGCTCGCCCCGTGGGGACTCGCCACCCGCTGCGCCCGTCGCCGTGGGGCCTGCCAACCGCAGGACATCCACAACGGCCTGATACCATGGCACGCGTTGCCTGCGACGAAGGGAGCCTTCATGGCTGTCGATACGATTCTGCTCAACCAGGTGCTCGACGCGGTGCGCCCGAGCCTCGAGGCCGACGGCGGTGACGTGGAGTTCGTCGACGTGGACGACGACGGCGTCGTCTCGCTCGAGCTCACCGGCGCCTGCGCGGGCTGCCCCATGAGCCAGATGACGCTCTCCATGGGGATCGAGCGCGTGCTCAAGGAGCACGTGCCGGGCGTCACCTCCGTGCGCGCCATCTGAGCGCCGGGAGCGGACGCGATGGTCCTCTCCGACCGCGACATCAAGGCCGAGCTCGAGGCCGGCCGCATCGTCGTCGACCCGCTCGACGTGAAGGACGTGCAGCCGGCGTCGGTGGATGTGCGGCTGGGCTCCGACTTCCGCATCTTCCGCAACTCGAGCCACACGTTCATCGACCCGAGGAACGAGCAGCAGGGCCTCACCGAGACGATCGTCATCCCGGAGGGCGAGGCCTTCGTGCTGCACCCGGGGCAGTTCGCCCTGGGAACGACGCTCGAGCGGGTGGCGCTTCCCGACGACGTGCTGGGCAAGCTCGAGGGCAAGTCGACGCTCGGGCGGCTCGGGCTCATGATCCACAGCACGGCCGGCTACGTGGATCCGGGCTGGGACGGGCAGCTCACGCTGGAGCTCTCCAATGTGGCGACGCTTCCCATCAAGCTCTGGCCGGGCATGCGGATCGGGCAGCTCTCGTTCGAGCGCATGTCGAGCCCGGTGGAGCGGCCCTACGGATCGGCTGGGCTCGGCAGCCACTACCAGGGGCAACGGGGCGCGACGCCCTCGTCGGCGCTCCGCGACTAGCCGGCCGGCCTCGGGGGAGCTCCCATGCTGAACGAGATCTACCAGGCGCTCGATCCGGTGGCCTTTTCCATAGGCCCGCTCACGGTGCGTTGGTACGGGCTCGCCTACCTCGCGGGCTTCACGCTCGGAGCGTTCGTCATGTGGACGCTCATCAAGCGCTGGAAGCTCGGGATCTCGTGGGACGAGCTGCTCTCCATCGTGGTGGGCATCGCCTTCGGCGGGATCCTCGGCGGGCGGCTCGGCTACGTGCTCTTCTACAACCTGCCGTACTACCTGGCGAACCCGCTCCAGATCTTCATGTTCAGCCAGGGCGGCATGAGCATCCACGGCGGGCTCCTCGGGGCCTTCATCGGCGGCTCCCTGGTATGCCGCTCGATGCGCATCTCGATTCTCACCATCTGCGACCTGGGCTTCACCGTGACGCCGATCGGGCTCTTCTTCGGACGGCTGGCGAACTTCGTGAACGGCGAGCTCTGGGGCCAGGTGACCGACCTTCCCTGGGGAGTGGTCTTCGAGACGGGCGGCCCCCTGCCGCGCCACCCGAGCCAGCTCTACGAGGCGATGCTCGAGGGCGTCGCCCTCTTCCTGGTGCTCTACCTCTTGGCGAGGCGCCGGCCGCCGTTGCCCCGGGGCTTCTACACCGGGCTCTTCTGCCTGCTCTACGCGCTCTTCCGCATCCTAGTGGAGTTCGTGCGGGTGCCCGACGCCCAGCTGGGCTATCTCTGGGGGCCCATCACGATGGGGCAGGTGCTCTCGGTGCCGCTCATCGTGCTCGGCGTGGCGCTCATCGTCTACAGCCAGACGGCGAGGCTCCCGCAGGTGGGGCACTACGACGCGCCGAACGCCGAGGCCGAGGCGCGATAGGAGGCGAGGGCGAATCGCCTCGCGGCGGGGTCTGCTAGTATGGGAACGGATGTTCGGAGCGCTCGGCGGGGCGAGGAGGTGCGCGTGATCGTCCTGGGCATCGACCCCGGCTTGGCCCATACCGGTTGGGGCATCGTGGAGCGGCGGGGCAACGTCTGCCGCACCCGCGCCTACGGCTGCATCGAGACGGATGCCACCGAGGCCGCGGACGCGCGTCTCGGCTTCATATTCCGGCAGCTCACGCAGGTGATCGGAGACTTCTCGCCCGATGCCGTGGCCATCGAGAAGATCTTCTTCGGCCAGAACGCCCGCTCGGCCATCGCCACCGCGCAGGCCAGGGGCGCGGCCCTCGCCGCCTGCTCCGTCGCCGGCTGCCCGGTGGGGGAGTACGCGCCGAGCGAGATCAAGGAGGCGGTGACGGGCATCGGCGGCGCGGACAAGCGCCAGATGATCTTCATGACCCGGCGCCTTCTGGCGCTGGACCACGATCCCAGGCCCGATCATGCGGCCGACGCCCTCGCCGCCGCCATCTGCCACGCGCACCGTTCGCGGACGCTGGATCGCGTGGGCGCGGGGGCGCTCGCGGGCACCGCCCTGCGCCAAGGCGGCGCTGGCGGGGCTCTGATCCCGAACGATGCGGATGGAAACGTTCGCGCCGGCGCCCATGGCGCCGTTCGGCCGAGGGCAGGTGCCGTATGATCGAGCGCCTCACAGGCGAGCTCGTGGCAACGCGGGACGGAAGCTGCGTCATCGAGGTCTCCGGCGTGGGCTTTGAGCTGGGAATCTCTGCCACGACCCTCTTCAAGCTGCCGCCCGTGGGCACCGAGGGCGTGCGGCTCCTCTGCCGCATGCGCGCGCGGGACGAGGTGCCCGTGCTCTACGGCTTCGCCACGGCGGAGGAGCGTTCGCTCTTCGACCTCCTCGTGGGCGTTTCCGGCGTGGGGCCCAAGGGGGCGCTCGCGATCCTCTCGGCCTTCTCCCCGGAGGATCTGGTGCGGATCGTGGCCGAGGGCGATGCCAAGCGACTTTCCGCGGCCAAGGGCGTGGGCAAGAAGACCGCGAACCGGCTCGTGCTGGAGCTGGAGGGTCCGCTGAAGACGAATGACGAGCTCAAAGGGCTCGCGCTCATGGCCAGCGCCTCGAGCGACGGCGAGGGCGCGTCCACGGCGGCCGTGGCGAACGCGCCCGCCATCGCCGAGGCGCGCGAGGCGCTCGTGGCCATGGGCTTCACCGAGCGCGAGGTGGACCTCGCCCTCGAGGGCGCGCCCGGCGATGCGACGCTGGAGGCGCTCGTGGGCGGTGCGCTCCGAAGGCTCGGCGGTGGCGCATGAGCCGGTGGGTCGCCGATCCCGACGAGGACCTCTTCGCCGATGCGGGTCCGAGCGCGAGGCGCTCGTCCGAGGGCCATCCGCTCGACGGACGGCTCGCGGCGGACGATCTCGAGATAGACCGCACGCTCCGACCCCAGACGCTCGACGAGTACCAGGGGCAGACCCGCGTGCACGAGAACCTCCGCGTGCTCATCGAGGCGGCGCGGGGGCGGAGGGAGCCCCTGGACCACGTGCTCCTCTCGGGGCCTCCGGGCCTCGGCAAGACGACCCTCGCCGGCGTCATCGCCAACGAGATGGGCACGGCGATGCACGTGACCTCGGGTCCCGCCATCGCGCGCACCGGCGACCTCGCGGCGCTCCTCACCAACCTGGAACCGGGCGATGTGCTCTTCATCGACGAGATCCACCGCTTGAACCACTCGGTGGAGGAGGTCCTCTATCCGGCGATGGAGGACTTCGCGCTCGACATCATGATCGGCAAGGGACCGGCGGCGCGCTCGCTCAGGCTCGACGTGGCGCGCTTCACGCTCGTGGGGGCGACGACCCGGACGGGCCTTCTCACGGGGCCCCTTCGCGATCGCTTCGGCATCGCGCTTCGGCTCGACTACTACGACCCCGCCGAGCTGGCGGACATCGTGCGACGGAGCGCCGGCATCCTCGGCGTCGCCATAGACGAGGGGGCCACGCGCGAGATCGCGCTCCGCTCCCGAGGGACGCCCCGCCTGGCGAACCGCCTCTTGAAGCGCGTGCGCGACTACGCCGAGGTGAAGGCCGGCGGCCGTCTCGACGCCGAGGTGGCGGGCGAGGCGCTCGAGTTCTTCGCCATCGACGAGCTGGGGCTCGATTCCATGGACCTCGCGATCCTGACGGCGCTCGCCCAGACCTTCGGCGGGCGGCCGGTGGGGCTGGGGACGCTCGCCGACGCGGTGGGAGAGGACGCCTCCACGCTCGAGGATGTCTACGAGCCCTATCTCATCCAGCAAGGGCTCATGGCGCGCACCCAGCGCGGGCGCCAGGCGATGCCGCGCGCCTTCGAGCACCTCGGCCTCACGCTGCCGGGCATGTAGGGGGCGGCCGACGGCCCGTTCCACTACCATGGGGCCATGCTGCATCGCGACTACATCCTGGAGCTCGTGAACCGATTCGTCGAGGTGCTCGTCCGCGACTTCGAGCGGATTCGCGCGGTCGGCGACACCGAGGCGATCACCGAGATGGAGGAGGCCATCGCCGAGCTCGTCGAGCTCGAGCCGGTGATGCTCCTCTCGCTCGCGCCCGAATCGCTCGCCACCTTCGTCAGCCTCTCGCCCCAAGCGGATGCCGTGGCCCCCTACCTGGTCTGGGGGCTGGGCCGCGTCGCGGAGGCGCTGGACGCCGTGGGCGACGGGTTCACCGCGAACCTCAGGCGCGACCAGGCGCGTGCCGTGGCCGATGCGATGGGCATCGACGCGGAGGCGTTGCCCGACGATGTGGCCGATCGCCTCGCAGACGAGGGGATCGACGGATAGGAACCGATACCGGGCTCGGCTCGGCCGAGAGGGCCGAAGGAAGGTCTGCCATGCTCTCTGACATCGAGATCGCCCAGGCGGCGAGGACCGCCCCCATCGCAGAGGTAGCCCAGGAGCTGGGCGTCGCGCGCGAAGACCTCATCCCCTACGGCTATGACAAGGCCAAAGTGGACTACTCGGCGCTCTCCGAGCCCACGGATCATACGGCCAAGCTCGTGCTGGTGACGGCCATCAACCCCACCCCCGCGGGCGAGGGCAAGACCACGACCACGATCGGCCTCGCCGACGCGCTCCACCGCCTCGGCACCAAGACCTGCATGGCGCTTCGCGAGCCCTCGCTGGGCCCAGTCTTCGGCATCAAGGGCGGCGCCGCCGGCGGCGGCTACGCCCAGGTGGTGCCCATGGAGGACATCAACCTCCACTTCACCGGCGACTTCCATGCCGTGGGCGCGGCGAACAACCTCCTCGCCGCGATGCTCGACAACTCCATCCAGCAGGGCAACCCTCTGCGCATCGATCCGCGCCGCGTGACCTGGAAGCGCTGCGTCGACATGAACGACCGCCAGCTCCGCCACGTGGTGGACGGCCTCGGCGCCATCGCCGACGGGACGCCTCGCGAAGACGGCTTCGACATCACGGTGGCCTCCGAGATCATGGCCGTGCTCTGCCTGGCGAGCTCCATCCGCGACCTCAAGGAGCGCCTTGCGAGGATCGTCGTCGGCTACACCTACGACCGCGAGCCCGTGACGGCCGCCGACCTCCATGCCGAAGGCGCCATGGCGGCGCTCCTGAAGGACGCCCTGAAGCCCAACCTCGTGCAGTCGCTCGAGGGCACGCCGGCCTTCGTGCACGGCGGGCCCTTCGCCAACATCGCCCACGGCTGCAACTCCGTGATGGCGACCCGGATGGCGCTCCACTACGCGGACGTGGTGGTGACGGAGGCCGGCTTCGGCGCCGATCTGGGCGCCGAGAAGTTCCTCGACATCAAGTGCCGCATGGCGGGGCTCGTCCCCAACGCCGTCGTGGTGGTGGCCACCGTGCGCGCCCTCAAGTACAACGGCGGCGTCGCCAAGGACGAGCTCGGCCACGAGAACCTCGAGGCCCTCGCGGCCGGCATGCCGAACCTCCTCCACCACGTGCGCGTGATGAGGGAGGTCTACGGGCTGCCCTGCGTGGTGGCCATAAACCGCTTCCCCAACGACACCGAGGCCGAGTTGGAGCTCGTGCGTGCGAGCTGCGAGGCCGAGGGCGCGAACGTGGCGCTCTCCGAGGTCTGGGCCAAGGGCGGCGAGGGCGGCGAGGAGCTCGCCCGCGAGGTGCTCCGCCTGGTGGAGGAGCCCAACTCCTTCGACTTCAGCTACCCCACCGGCGCCTCGATCGAAGAGGCCGTGGAGGCCGTGGCGACGCGCGTCTACGGGGCGGACGGCGTGACCTTCGCGCCGGCGGCGGCGCGCCAGGTTGCCGACCTCCATCGCCTGGGCTTTGGGAACCTGCCCGTGTGCGTGGCCAAGACCCAGTACTCGCTCACCGACGACGCCTCCAAGCTGGGGGAGCCCAAGGGCTTCGACATCACCGTGCGCGAAGCGAAGGTCTCGGCCGGGGCGGGCTTCGTGGTCATGCTCACCGGATCCATCATGACGATGCCGGGGCTACCCAAGAAGCCGGCTGCCGAGGGCATCGACGTCACCGACGACGGGCGGATCACGGGGCTCTTCTAGCCGCTGGCGAATGGTTGCCCGAGGGCGAGAGGGGGCGGAGGGCGCAGCCCGGGAAGCGTCCGGCGAGCGAATGCGCTAAGACCTCTCTATAACGTGTATCACAGGAGCTTCTTGGCAAAGCAACAGCAGGTAGATTGCTATGAAATAGATTTCACATTCTGGAAACACTCGGTCCATGGCGATGGTATGCTATCGAGCGCTGTCGAGACGTGCAGCGACGTAAGACGTGCCGATCGGACCGAAGCATCGGCGCGGGAAGAAAGTCCCTCACGGGACAACCTTCGATGGGAAGGCCCCACGAGGGATACGGAAAGGATAGGCAGAGAATGGCTACTGGTACGGTCAAGTGGTTCAACCCCGAGAAGGGCTACGGCTTCATCTCCCGCGAGGATGGCGAGGATCTCTTCGTGCATTTCTCCGAGATCCAGATGGACGGCTATAAGACCCTGGACGAGGGGCAGCTCGTCGAGTTCGATGTGACCACTGGCCAGAATGGCAAGCTCCAGGCTTCCAACGTCCGCAAGATCTAGCTTAGGGAAGCATCTGCGTGCGCGTCCTTGTCGCACGCCGGACAGGGCCGGGAACCTCCGGGTTCCCGGCCCTGTCGCTCGTTCGCGCGAGGCTGGCGCGCCCCGGCGGCCCCGCTTTCGACATCGGTGCGATGCGGGGGGCAGGGCGACGGTCACTCCCGTGAGCGCTACCCGTTGTCGGCGTCCTCGACGGCGGCATCGGTCTTGTCGGCGGCATCCTCGGCCACGTCGGCGGCATCCTTGGCCGCCTTGGCCGCCTCGTCCTCGTCATGCTCCTCGCGGGCCTTCTTCAGGCGCTCGCCGATGCCGTCGAGCTTGGCCTTGGCATCGTCGCCGATGTCCTTCAGGCGATCGACGAGGCCGCCGTCGGATTCGGCCTTGTCCCTGGCCTCCTGCATCTTCGCCGCGACCCGGTCGCCGGCCTCCTTGGCCCGGGCGGCGGCGTCCTGGACGACGGGTTTGGCCTTCTCGTAGCCGGCGACTGCGGCGTCCTTCGTCGCGACGGCCGCGTCCTTGACGGCCGGGGCCGCCTTCTGCGTCGCGTCGACGACGGCGTCCTTGGCCTGCAGCGCCCCCGCCTTCACCTTCGGCGCGGCCTCCTTGACGGCGGTGCCGATCGCGTTCGCGGCGTCGCCGATGGCGTCCTTGGCGGTGCCGACGGCCTCGCCGATGTCGTGGCCGACCTCCTTGGCGTCCTTCGCGGCGTCGCCCGCCACGTCCTTGACGTCCTGCTTGACGTCCTCCGCGCCCTTCTCGGCGTCGGCTTTGACGTCCTCGGCGTCCTTCCCGACCTCATCCATGATGGGCCCCCTTCGTTCGCTCTGCGAATCTGTTTCTGCGGCATGCGCCGCCTTCTCACATTCGCGTACGTACCCAAACGGGCAAGGGCATGTGGGGATGACCCGCTCCGCGAAGGACGCGCGTGCGGCATCGGGGCTAGCGGGAGAGGTCGGTCCAGTCCTCGATGAGGAGGTCGCTTTCGGCGCGAACCTCGGCCACGTCCTGTGTGGGATCTCCCGAGGCAACGCCCACCGTGGCGAAGCCCGCGCGGCGCGCGGTGGCGAGTGCGATGGGGATGTCCTCGAAGACGACCGTGCGGCCGGGCTCCGCACCGAGGCGCCGCGCCGCCTCGAGGAAGACGTCGGGCTCGCTCTTGGGCGCGCCCACCTCGATGGCGTAGACGACCTCGTCGAAGACCTCGGCCACATCGATTCGGGGCGCGAGGCGCTCGATGACATCGCGATGGTTCGTGGTGGCGAGGGCCACGCCGATGCCCGCGCGGCGAAGGCGCGCCACGTAGGTCTCCACGCCGGGCCGAAGCTCCACCATCGTCTGGTAGAGTTCGCCCGCGAGCCCGTCCCACTCGGCCATGATGGCCTGGGGCGTCTCTTCCAAGCCATAGCGGTCGATGAGGTAATCGGCGCCCTCCTCGAAGCCGAGGGCCGCGAGCTTGCCGGGGACGTCGGGCTCCAACGGCAGGCCGCGCCGGGCGAAGAAGGCCACGTCAACCTCGTGCCAGACGGCACCCGAGAGAGCGATGGTGCCATCGAAATCGAAGATGGCGGCGTCGAAGGCCGCAGGGGCCCATGGCGGGGAGGGCGGGAGCAGGTCCTTTGGGCTCTGGGGGCGGAATCGCTCCATGCTTCGGACTCCCTTCGCTGCCGATCCGCCGTCCGTGCGGCGGTCGGCTCGTCGGCTTCGGGAATTGTAGCGGGCAAGGCTCATTAGAATGAGTCCGCTGAACCATCAACGAGATCGCCCATGCGGAGCCCTTTGGAGGAGCCATGGTTGACGAGGTCGAGCGGAGCGGGATGCAAGAGCTGGAACCTGAGGAGGCCGTGAAGGCCGAAGCGCCCGAAGGGGCCGTGACGCCCAAGAGGGCCCTCGATCCGTCGTCTCCCGATTGGCGCGAGGCCATCGACGCCTACGTCGAGGAGGTCTGGCCCCAGGTTCTGGAGGACATCGCCGACCTCGTCGCCGTGCCGAGCGTGGAGGACCTCGCCCGCGCCAAGCCGGGGCTCCCCTACGGCCCCGGGCCCCGAAGGGCCACCGACGTGGCCCTCGGCATCGCCGAGCGCCTGGGGCTCCGGGCGCATGATGACGACGGCTATGTGGCCTGGGCCGACGTGACCGGCGCTTCCGAGAGGATCCTCGCCACGATGTGCCACTGCGACATCGTGCCGGTCGAGGGCCAAGACTGGGAGAGCGACCCCTTCGAGATGGTGCGGCGCGATGGTTACCTCCTCGGCCGCGGCGTGGCCGACGACAAGGGCCCGCTCGCGCTCACCCTCTGGGCGGCCCACTTCTTCCAGCGGCTCGTCGCGCGCGGCGTGGAGCTGCCCTATACGCTTCGCGCGATCATCGGCTCCAACGAGGAGACCGGCATGCGCGACGCCGAGATGTACATCGCCCACGAGGGGAGCCCGGCCTTCCTCTTCACGCCGGATGCGGACTTCCCCGTGTGCTACGGCGAGAAGGGCATCTACCACGGGCTCTTCACCTCGGAGAGGATCGCCGGCGGCAAGCTCGTCGAGATGGACGGCGGCACGGTGGCCAACGCCGTCCCGTCCAAGGCCATGGCCGTCGTCGCGGCCGATGCGGACACGCTCCCGGCGGCCGAGGACATCGCCGTCTGCGACCTCGGCGATGGCCGCTGCCGCATCGTGGCCCACGGCATCGACGGCCACGCCTCCCGGCCCGAGGGCACGAAGAACGCCATCAAGGCGCTGAACGGCTACCTCCTGGACCACGGGCTCTATGACGAGGTGCAGCGGCCCTTCCTCGAGCTCCAAGCCAAGCTCCTGGCAGACGACTACGGCGAGGCCATCGGCATCGCCGCCACCGACGCCCTCTTCGGCGCCTCCACCGTGGTGGGCGGCGTCGTGCGCACCGTGGACGGGCGCTTCACCCAGACCGTGGACTCGCGCTACGTGACCTCGATCACGGGCGAGCGCATCGCGGAGACGCTTCGCGCCGAGGCGGAGGAGCACGGCTGCACCTTCGAGACGACCCATGACGACGTGCCCTTCTACGTGAAGCCAGACTCTCCCGAGATAGAGACGCTCATGGCGGTCTACCGCGAGCACACCGGGCGCGACGCGGAGCCCTACACCATCGGCGGCGGCACCTACGCGCGTCACTTCGACAGGGCCGTGGGCTTCGGCCCGGAGGAGTTCGACGATCCCAAGCCCGAGTGGGTGGGCGACATGCACGGCGCGAACGAGGGCATCGCGGAGGCGCAGCTCAAGACGTCGCTCGGCATCTACATCGACGCCATCGCCCGGCTCATGATGCTCGAGCTCTAGGGGAGCGCGGAGCGCCGTTCGCGGGATGCGCGCGCCTCGGTGAAATCTCACCGGCGGTTGGGGCTATACTCTCCGTCAAATATATGAGCATGTGTTCATATATTTGAGGGGAGATGCCATGGCCGCCGCACATGCCGAGGAGAGGGACCTGAGGCTCGTCGCCAACATGGACGACGCCGGAGCCGTCGACGAGCGCTCTGCCAGCGAGGATGCCGAGCGCGCCGCTGGCGAGGGCGAGTGGGCCTCCTACCTCGAAGATGACGACGTCATCTACGCCACGACCCAGATCTTCGACGCGCTCGCCGACTACACGCGCTTCCGCATCCTGGGCGCCCTCACCACCCAGGACCGCTCGGTCGGGGAGCTCACGCGGCTCTGCGGCGTCAGCCAGTCGGCCATCTCCCATCAGCTCCGGCTCCTTCGCGACCGCGGCCTCGTGACCATGCGCCGCGAGGGGCAGCGCTCCATCTACTCGCTCGCCGACGAGCACGTCGCGACGCTCATCGCCGTGGCGCTCGAGCACGCCGGCCACTGGCCCGAATAGGGGTGGCGTCGATGGCACCGATCACGTTGGAGAAGCCGAAGGTTCAGGCCGAAGGGGAGACCGAGGCTGGGGCGGGGGTCGCGCAAGCGCTCGAGGATCCCGTCAGCGCGAAGCGGGAGGCCACCTGCGCCTGTGAGCGGGAAGGCGCCGCAGCGCCCGCTGCCGAGCATCGCCATGGCGACGCCGCAACGCCTGCGGCAAAGCACTGCCACGGGGACTCCTGCGCCTGCGAGCACGATCACGGCCATGCCCCCGTCGTGGCGCACCACCTTGACGCAGAGCCGGACTTCACCTTCACCGTCGCGGGCATCGACTGCCCTTCCTGCGCCAAGAGCTGCGAGAATGCCGTCCGCGTGACCGATGGCGTCGTGGACGCGTCGCTCGACTACGTGACGTCCACGCTCTCCGTGGCCGCCGCGCCGGACGCCGATCCGACCCGCCTCACCAAGGCCGTGCTCGACACCGTGCGCTCCTGCGGTCTCGACCTCGACCTCCCCGAGGCGGAGCTCGAGCGCCTCGACGCCAGCCGGAGCTGGTGGGACGAGCATCGCGAAGTCGTGCTCATGGCCGCCTCGGGCGCAGGCATCGCCGTAGGGCTCGTGCTCGAATTCGCGCTCGGGCTCGCGCTGCCCTCGGTCGCCGTCTACACCGCGGCCGCCGTGGCCGGCCTCGTCTTCGTGGGGCCCATGGCCTTCGCCGCCCTCGGCCGAAGGACCGCGGACATGAACGTGCTCATGGGCATCGCCGTGGCGGGCGCGCTCATCATGGGCTTCTACGAGCTCAGCCAGGGCATGGACTTCCTCGACACCTTCCGCGACGCCGCCATCGTCATCTTCCTCGACCAGATCGGCGAATGGCTCGAGGCCTGGTCGATGCGCAGGACCCGCGGCTCCATCGAGGGCCTCATGGCGCTCGCGCCCGAGGTCGCGCACGTGGTGGAGGGCGAGGTCACGGGCGATGTGGCGCTCGACGACGTCGAGGAGGGCTGGGTCGTGCGGGTGCTCCCGGGCGAGCGCGTGCCGCTCGACGGCACCATCCTCGAGGGCGACTCCTCGCTCGACGAGTCTCCGGTGACGGGCGAGTCGGTGCCCCTCGACAAGGGGCCGGGCGACGCCGTCTTCGGAGGCACGCTGAACACCGTCGCGCCGCTCACCGTGCGCGTGACCGACGACGCCGACTGCGGCACGCTCGCGCGCATCGTGAACCTCGTGCAGGGCGCCCAGGCCGAGCGCGCCCCCTACGAGTCGTTCGTCGACCGCTTCGCGGCCGTCTACACGCCCATCGTCGTGGGCGTGGCCCTCGCCGTGGGGCTCGGCGCGCCGCTCGCGCTCGCGCTCTTCGGCCAGCCGGTGGACTGGCTCGGCTGGATCTGGCGGGCGCTCACGCTCCTCGTCATCGCGTGCCCCTGCGCGCTCGTGATCTCGACGCCCGTCTCCTTCGTCTCGGCCATCACGCGCGCCGCCAAGCTTGGCGTGCTCGTGAAGGGCGGGGCCTACCTCGACATCGCCTCCAAGGTTGACGCCGTGGCCTTCGACAAGACCGGCACCGTGACCGAGGGGCGGCCGCAGGTGGAATCCGTCGTCTGCGCCGAGGGCGAGGGCAGGGATCGGGCGCTCGCCCTCGCGGCCGCCCTCGAGGCCAACTCGACGCATCCGCTCGCGGTGGCCGTGGTGACGGCCGCCGAGGAGGCAGGGGTGGCCTCGGCGCTCCCGGCCGTGGGCGTGCGCGAGATCGCGGGCCATGGCATGGAGGGCGTCGTCTGCGGCGAGACCGTTCGCGTGGGCAAGCCCTCCTACGTGCGCGAGGCGCTGGGCGAGCCGCCCGCGTTCGCATCGGACGCCATCGCCCAGATCGAGGCCGGCGGCGGGACGGCGCTCGGCGTCGTGGCCGGAAGCGGGGCCTGCGCGCGGCTGGTCGGCGTGCTCGGGCTCCGCGACGCGGTGCGCGATTCCAGCGCCCGCGCCATCGAGCGGCTCGGTCACGCCGGCGTGGCCCAGACGGTCATGCTCACGGGTGACAACGAGCGCGCGGCGAAGGCCGTGGCGGATTCGCTCGGCATCACCACCGTCCGCGCCCGGCTCCTCCCCGACGACAAGCTCGGCGCCATCAAGAATCTGCAGCAAGAGGGCCGCACCGTGGCCATGGTGGGCGACGGCATCAACGACGCGCCGGCGCTCGCCCAGGCCGACCTCGGCATCACCATGGGCGCCGCCGCCTCCGACACGGCCCTGGAGGTGGCCGACGTGGCGCTCCTCGCGGGCGACCTCTCGGCGCTCCCGGCCTTCCTCAAGCTCTCCAAGCGCACGCTCCGCGTCGTGCGCGAGAACATCGCCTTCGCCATCGGCGTGAAGTTCGCCGTCATGGTGCTCGCGGTCCTCGGGCTCGCCGGCATGGGGGCGGCCATCTTCGCCGACACCGGCGTGGCGCTCATCGTCATCCTGAACGGCATGCGCCTCATGGTCACTCGCCTGGGCTCCCGCACCTAGGCGCCGGCAGCGATTGCTGCGCCGGGAGCAGGGCGAATATGGTGCTCCGTTCAAGCCTCCGCTCGTGAGCCCATGGAGCTTGCATTGAGCCCTCCCGGGCTCATCCCCACGCGGCTTCGGATTCACTGCACACCATAGTTGCCTTGGCTCCCGGCGCCGTCGGATCTTGCGAGAGTCCGGTGCGTACACCAGGCTCGCACTGCTGGTTAAGACCATGGGTCGTTGGGGCTTAACCGCAGGCGCGGGGCATCTCCAACGGCTAGGCTCACCTCATCGTCTATATGAGAGGGGTGGCCATGTACGAGCTGGTGCGGGTGTCGGAGCATTGCTCCTATGTGCAGAGCCCGGCGAAGATCGGGATCGTGGAGCTGGGCGGGGGAGACGTCTGCCTCATCGACGCCGGGAACGACAAGAACGCCGGGCGCAAGGTGCGCCAGATCCTCGATGCCGAGGGCTGGCATCTCACGGCCATCTACAACACGCACTCGAACGCCGACCACATCGGCGGCGACCGCTACCTGCGGGGACAGACCGGCTGCGCGGTCTACGCGCCGGGGATCGAGTGCTGCTTCACGCGGCATCCGGTGCTGGAGCCGGCCTTCCTCTACGGTGGCTATCCGCCGAAGGATCTGCGGCACAAGTTCCTGCTCGCGCAGGCGTGCGAATGCGAACCGCTCGTGCCGGAGGCGCTCCCGGAGGGGATGGAGATGGTCCCTTTGCCGGGGCACTTCTTCGACATGGTGGGGTTTAGGGCACCGGACGATGTGGTCTACCTCGCCGATTGTCTCTCGAGCGAGGCGACCCTCGCCAAGTACGGCGTGACCTTCGTCTACGACGTGGCGGCCTACCTGGAGACGCTCGAGCGGGTGAGGGCCATGGAGGCCTCGGTCTTCGTGCCGGCCCACGCCGAGGCGACCGACGACATCGCGCCCCTCGCCGAGGCCAACATCGCCAAGGTGCGCGAGATCGCCGAGCGCGTCTTCAGCCTCTGCGCGGAGCCGCGCACGACCGACGACGTCATCCACGGGATCTTCCGAGCCTACGGCCTCGCCATGTCCTTCGAGCAGTACGCGCTCGTCGGGAGCTCCGTGCGCTCCTACCTCGCCTACCTCCGCGACGCCGGCCGCCTCGACGTCCTCACCGACGATGCCGAGCTCCGCTGGGCGCAGGCGCGCTAGCTGCCGTTCCTAGACGACGATAGGCAGATGTAGGGAGATTTAGACAATGAGAGGAAGATAGGGATTCGGACGCCATGCCGAGGAAAGCCGATTCTGACGGTTCGGATGGCGTTGGCGGAGCCGTAGGCCTTGCGGTTGCTGGTCGTCCCGTGGGGGAAGTGTGGGACACTGCATGGCGTGAAGGTCGTTCGTTGGAGGACAGGCGCCATGGACACGTGCTCGCCGGTTGGGGAGATGGAGTTCGTCAAGGGGTTCGTCGGCCTCTGCGACGTCGGTTGGCGCATGGGCTGGCACGAGCGCAACGGAGGAAACCTCTCCTATCGGCTCACCGAGGAAGAGGCCGAGGGCGTGCGGCTCGGCTCCGACGCCGAGGGCAGCCCTTGGGAGCCGCTCGGCGTGGCGGCGCCGAGTCTCGCCGGTTCGCTCCTCCTCGTGACCGGTTCCGGTCGCTACCTCAAGAACGCGAGCGCGGCGCCCGAGCGCGAGCTGGGCATCGTCGAGCTCTCACCGGAGGGCGACGCCTGGCGGCTCGTCTGGGGATTCGCCGAGGGCGGCCGCCCCACGAGCGAGCTTCCGAGCCACGTGCTCAACCTCTCGGTGCGCTCCGAGGCCACCGGCGGCGCCTGCCGCGTGCTCTACCACGCCCATCCCTCGCACCTCGTGGCCATGACGGCCCTCGTGCCGCTCACGGATCGCGACGTGACCCTTCGCCTCTGGCGCGCCATGACCGAATGCGTCATCGCCTGCCCGCGCGGCCTCGGCGTCGTCCCCTGGGCCGTCCCCGGCAGCGCCGAGCTCGCCGAGGCCTCGAGCGAGCTCTTCCGCACCTACGACGCCGTCGTCTGGGCCCAGCACGGGCTCTTCGCCTCGGGCGATGGCTTCGACGAGGCCCTCGGGCTCGTGCACGCGGTGGAGAAGGCGGCCGAGATCTACTGCCTCGCCCGCTCGATGAACGCCGGCTCCGAGGACTTCCCGAATACAATCGATGACGACGGGCTCCGGGCCATCGCCCATCGCTACGACCTGCCGCTGAACGAGGCGCTGCTGGACTGACGGCCCGGAAATCGTAGTCGCGGGAGGGCGGTTTTCGACGGACGAGCCGTATCCGATGGGACGACTCGATGATACGCGCGAGAGCGAAAGGTGCGATGCCCATGACGTCGTTCGAGGAGCTGGAGCGGCTTCGCTGGGAGGTGCGCCAGCGGGCGCTCGACATGGTCTACGGGGGGAAGACCGGCCACATCGGCGGCGACTTCTCCATCGCGGACGCCCTCCTGGTGCTCTATCTCCGCCACCTGAATGTGGATCCGGCGAGACCGGATGATCCCGATCGCGATCGCTTCGTCATGTCGAAGGGCCATGCCGTGGAGGCCCTCTACGCGGTGCTCGCGGCCAAGGGCTTCCTCGATATCGACGATGTGGTGGCGCGCTATGCCCGCTACGGGAGCCCCTACATCGGGCATCCGAGCCACGCGATCGCCGGCATCGAGGTGAACACCGGCTCCCTCGGCCACGGGCTGCCGGTGGCCGTGGGGATGGCCCTCGCGGCGAAGATGGACGGGCGCGGCTATCGAACCTACTGCTTCATGGGCGACGGCGAGCAGGCCGAGGGCTCCGTCTGGGAGGGGGCCATGAGCGGCTCCAACTTCGAGCTCGACAACCTCTGCGCCCTCGTCGACCGCAACCGCCTGCAGATCAGCGGCGACACCGAGGACGTCATGAGGCTGGACGACCTCGCCGAGCGCTGGCGGGCCTTCGGATGGAACGTCCTCACCGTGGACGGACACGACCTACGGGCGCTGGACGACGCCTTCGACCTCGCCGAAAGGACCGAGGGTCGGCCGACGATGATCATCGCCGAGACCGTCAAGGGCTTTGGCAGCAAGGTCTGCGAGGGCAAGGCCGCGTGGCACCACCAGGTGCCCGATGACGGGCAGTACCGGGAGATCTCAGCGGACCTCGCGGCCCACAGGGCCGAGGCAGAGAAAGGGGCCAACCGTGGCTAGCATCGCACCCAATGCCCCTGTGGCTCCGCGCGCCGTGATCGCCGACGTCCTCTTCGACGCGGCGGCCAAGGACAAAGACGTCGTCGTGCTCTGCTCCGACTCCCGCGGGTCGGCGGCGCTCGAGCCCTTCTTCGAGGCCTATCCGAACCAGGCGGTGGAGGTGGGCATCGCCGAGCAGGATCTCGTGGGCATCGCCGCCGGGCTCGCGAGCTGCGGCAAGAGGGCCGTCGCCGTGTCGCCGGCGAGCTTTCTCGCCACCCGTTCCTACGAGCAGGCGCGCGTCGACTGCGCCTACTCCGACACCAATGTGACGCTCGTCGGGATCTCCGGCGGCGTCTCCTACGGCGAGCTTGGCATGACCCACCAGTCGGCCCAGGACATCGCAGCTCTCGCGGCCGTGCCGAACATGCGGGTCTACCTGCCCTCCGACCGGCATCAGACGAAGAAGCTGATGGAGGCGCTGCTTCAGGACGAGAAGTGCGCCTACGTGCGCGTCGGGCGGAGCCCGGTGCCCGACGTCTACGGCGAGGACGACTGCCCGTTCGAGCTGGACAAGGCGAACGTGCTCCGCGAGGGGGAGGACGTCGCGCTCATCGCCTGCGGCGAGCTCGTGGCCCCATGCCTCGATGCGGCGAAGGCGCTCTCGGCCGACGGCGTCTCCTGCACCGTCGTCGATATGCACTGCGTGAAGCCGCTCGATGGAGACGCCGTCGTCGAGGCCGCCACGGGTGCGAAGGTCGTGCTCACGGCCGAGGAGCACTCGAAGTCGGGCGGGCTCGGAGCGCGCGTCGCCCAAGTCGTCGGCGAGGAGTGCCCGCGCCCGGTGAAAGCGCTCGCTCTGCCGGACACCCCGGTGGTCACGGGGACGAAGGCGCAGATCCTCGAGCACTATGGGCTCGACGCCGCGGGCATCGCCGCGAGCGCCAAGGAGCTGCTCGCCAAGGTCTGATCGCGCGATAGAGGGTGGAACGGTCGCTCGGAGCGGTCGTCCCGCTGGAAGCGAATGGGAGGCGGTCGTTCGGTGCGGCCGCCCAACGAGGAGGACTCCATGAATGAGCACGCACCCTTCGTCCTCGCCATCGACCAGTCGACGCAGGGGACGAAGGCCGTGCTCTTCGACCGGTTGGGAAACGCCGTGGTCAAGGCCGCGCGCGCCCACCGCCAGATCGTGAACGACCGGGGCTGGGTCTCCCACGACCCCGAGGAGATCGTCACCAACGTCATCGCCGTGGCGCGCGACGTCTGCACCCAGGCGGGCGTCCTCGAGGGCGAGGTGGCCTGCGTGGGGCTCTCCAACCAGCGCGAGACCTGCCTCGCCTGGGACCGCGAGACGCGCCAAGCGCTCGGGAACGCCATCGTCTGGCACGACGGGCGAGCCCAGGGGCTCTGCGCCCGACTCGCGAGCGGGAAGGCGGGGCAGGTGGAACGGATCCGCGAGCTCAGCGGCCTCGAGCTCTCGCCCTATTTCTCCGCCTCGAAGATGGCCTGGCTTCTCGAGAACCTGCCGCCCGTTCGCGACGCGGCCGAGCGCGGAACCCTCGTCCTCGGCACCATGGACTCCTGGGTCGCCTTCAAGCTCTGCCAAGGACACCCGGTGAGGACAGAGCCCTCGAACGCCTGCCGCACGCAGCTGCTGGACCTCCGGAAGGTGGCATGGAGCCAAGAGCTCTGCGACTTCTTCGGTCTCCCCATCGAGGCGCTTCCCGAGGTTTGCCACTCCGACTCGGTCTTCGGGCTCACGACTCTCGGCGGACTCTTCGACGAGCCGATCCCGCTCTGCGGCGTGCTCGGCGACTCGCAGGCTGCCCTCGCGGCCCAGAACTGCCTGGAGCCCGGCGAGATGAAGGCCACCTACGGCACCGGCAGCTCCGTCGTCATGCAGACGAGGGAGCGGCTCGTGCGGAGCTCGAACGGGCTCGTCACGTCCATCGCCTGGGACTTCAGCGGCAAGGTGAGCTACATCCTGGAGGGAAACATCAACTACTCGGGCGCCGTCGTCACGTGGCTCATCGACGACCTGCGCCTCATCCACGACCCCGGCGAGGCCGAGGATGTGGCCCGGCGGGCGAATTCGGCGGACCGCGCGGTCTTCGTGCCGGCCTTCACGGGGCTCGGGGCGCCCTGGTGGGATGGCGAGGCGACGGGTCTCCTCACCGGTGTCACGCGAACCACCGGGCGCGAGGAGATCGTCCGTGCCGTGCTCGACTCGATTCCCCTCCAGGACGCCTCGCTCGTGCGCGCCATGCGCGCCGACAGCGGCTTTCCCGCGCCGGAGCTCCGGGCCGATGGCGGCCCCTCGAGGAATGCCTACCTCATGCAGCTCCAAGCCGACCTCGCCGATGCGCGCGTGGTGGTGTCGAGCCTCACCGAGCTCTCGGCCGGCGGGGCCGCCTACGTAGCCGGGAGCTCAGCCGGCGTCTATCGCGGAAACGCCATCTACGACGCCATCGAGCGCACCGTCTACGAGCCGTCGATGGGCGAAGCGGAGCGCGAGGAGCGCATGGGCCGCTGGAAGGCCGCCCTCGCCCAGGCGATGCACCACCCCGCGTAGCGAGGGGCCCATGCCTTAGAGTCCGCACGAACGAGCCGAGCCCGCTCGGGCCGGTCTCGTGCCCTACGGCAGCCTGTCGCCGTTTAGAGGGTCGTCCCTCGGGGCGTCCTCGTCGTCCGTGGCCATGACGGCCTCGGCCGGCGCCTCCTCGGCGTCGGCGACGCCCTCGGCCACCTCGTCCACCATGGTCTCGAAGGCCGCGTGCTCCTCCTCGGCCCTGTCGGCAGCTTCCTCGGCCCCTCCGGCCCCCTCGTCGGCGCGCCCGTGGATGACCTTGTCGCGAAGCGACTGCAGGTCCTCGCTCTCGCGGATGGCGGCGAGCACCCAGCGCACGGCGAGGTTCACGTTCACGAGCGAGAGGATGCCCGCCACGGCGAGCGGCACCCACCACCAGGGAGTCTCCAGCGTGGGGATGAAGTAGAGCGCGAGCGCTCCCAGGGCGCCCGCCACCCAGAGCACCCGATCCCACGCCTGCGTGAGCATGGAGCGGTGCTTGGCGGCGAGGACCACGCTCCGCTCGGGGCCCTGGTAGTACTGCTCGATGCGGTAGAGGCTCGTGCGCTGGAGCGCCTCGTAGTTGTAGAGCACGCCCTGGGCCACGCGATCGCCCAGGAAGCCGTGCACGACGAGCCAGGCGCCCACGGCCCCCGTGCAGAAGCCGATGCCGTTTCCCACCTTGGCATGGCCCTGCACGGCGAGCGCGATGTCGGTGGCGGCCGCCGCGACGATGACGGCTGCGCCCGCGCCCACGATGATGCGCTGGCGGCGGCGGGCGGAGCGGATCTCGTCCGGCGTGAACGAGAGGTCCATGTAGGGGTAGGCCTCCATGAAGGCGATGTTGTCGCGCTTGGCCACCTGCAAGATCACGATGCCGATGATCACGAGCCCGATGAGCGAGAACGACGCGCTCACGTGCGAATCGGAGAAGCTGTAGCCGGCCAGGAGCTCCCGGCTCTCGAAGTGCACGAACCAGTCGAGGACCGCGGCCAGGACCGCCGCATCCTTGGACTGGATGGGCGGCAGGAGCATGCAGAAGCTGCTCACGCCGAACGACGCCACGAGGAACGCCACGCCGGTGGGCGTCCAGAGCGCGCGCTTGCGCACGTGATACTCGTAGCCGTTGAACGGCGTCTGCCCGGCCACCTCCGCCATCGCGCCCTCGCCCCCCAGCCGCTCTCGCTCTCGTCCGCCCGTTCGGGTCCCTACGCCCCTTGTTCCCCACCTGCGGCTTCCTTCGGGCTTACACTCTGTGCGAGAGTGTCGGAGCGTCGCGGGTTCGTTGGGGAGAGCCGTTTCGGGAGTAGCGAGACTCGAGGAGGGTCCATGGCCAAGGCACATGTGGGCGTGAACGCGCAGGACGAGGGAGCGCCGGAGCCCATCGACCTGGATCGGGCGACGAGCGTCATCGCCAAGGCGGGCCGGCTCATGCTGAACTCCGGCGCCGGCTCCTGGCGCGTCCACGACGTGATGTGCCGGCTGGGCGCCATCTTCGGGCTCAAGGTCGAAGCCGACGTGGGCCTGAACTCCATCGATCTCTCCGTCTCCGACGGCGCCGAGAGCCATACCGAGATCGTGAACGTCGCCGTGCCGGGCACCTCCACCGCCCTCATCGACGAGATGGACCATATGCTCGAGGACTCCGAGGCGATCGGTCCTCGCATGGGGATCGAGGGGCTCGATTCCATGCTCACGGCCGTCGAGGAGGACGAGCCGGTGTGGGGCCCCTGGCAGACGATCGGCGCCTGCGCGCTCGCCTGCGGCTCGTTCGCGTTCCTTCTGGGCGGCGGCCCCATCGAGTTCCTCTGCGCCTTCTTCGGCGGCGGCCTCGGCATGGCCGTGAACGTCTACCTCGGCGCGCGCGGCTACAACCCGATGGTCGCCATCTGCATCGCCGTCGCCGTCTCCTGCGGCGGCTACCTCGCGGTCATGTACGCCGCGGCGGCCATGATCCCCGGCTCCGAGCCCAAGCAGGCGGGCTACATCGCGGCCATCCTCTACAGCCTGCCGGGCTTCCCGCTTGTGGCCTCGGGCCTCGACTTCTTCAAGCTCGAGATGCGCGGCGGCTTCGAGCGGCTGCTCTACGCCCTCGTGGGCTTCGTGCTGGCGGCGGGCATCGCCTGGCTCGTGGCCGACCTCTTCGGCTTCTACCCATCCGACCTCGGGGGACTGGGGCTTCCGGTCTGGGGGCAGGGACTCGTCGAGTGCGGCTTCGCCTTCCTCGCCGGCTGCACGCTTGCCGTGCTCTTCGGCGGACGACCGTCGTTCTGCCTCATCTCCGGCGTGATCGGCGCCATCTCCATCGGCGTCAAGTTCATCCTCGTGCAGTTCGGCATGGAGGTGGAGGTCGCGACCTTCCTCGCGGCCACGGTGATCGGGCTCCTGGCGGCGTTCGCGGGCCGCGTCTTCACCTGCTCGCGCCTCGCCATCTGCGTGCCGCCGTCGATCCTCCTCATCCCCGGACTCTTCCTCTTCCGCGCGATCTACTTCCTCGCGGAGGGACCTGTCATCGACGGCATCTCCTGGTTCGTCGAGGGCATGATCATCATCCTCTTCATCCCCCTCGGCATCGTCCTCGCCCGCATCCTCACCGAGCGGAAGTGGCGCCAGCTCTAGGCTGCGGCGCCCTGCAGGGCCCCTCGCGCACGCGTCCCGGGGCGGTGCGCCCTCGCGGCTCGCCGCCCTTCTTCGCCGTCAAGCCGTAACACGTCTGCCGAATCGCCCTTCGCCCATGCTGCTACCATGCCGTGGGCTTCACTTCCAACGCTCGAGGAGGCATCCATGGCGAGGGTTCATAACTTCAATCCTGGGCCGGCGGCGCTGCCGCTGCCCGTCCTCGAGGAGGTTCAGGCGGAGCTCCTCGACTACGCGGGCGAGGGCCTCTCGGTCATGGAGATGAGCCATCGCTCCGCCATGTACAAGCCCATCTACGAGGAGGCCGAGGCAACCCTTAGGCGCGTCCTCGCCATCCCCGACGACTACGACGTGCTCTTCCTCTCGGGCGGCGCCACGCTCGAGTTCGCCGCCGTGGCCATGAACCTCATGCGCACCGGCCGGGCGGGCTACGTGGTATCGGGCAACTTCTCCAAGAAGGCCTACGAGGAGGGCGCCAAGTACGGCGAGGCGCTCTGCATCGCCACTTCCGAGGATACGGACTACGACCGCATCCCAGAGGTGGGCGACCTCTCCGGCTCGGGCCTCGACTACGTCCATATCTGCCAGAACAACACCATCTTCGGCACCATGTGGCAGCGCCTGCCCAAGACGGGCGATGTCCCGCTCGTGGCCGACGTCTCGAGCTGCTTCCTCTCGATGCCCCTCGACGTCGAGCGCTACGGCGTCATCTACGCCGGCGCCCAGAAGAACGCCGGCCCCGCGGGCGTGGCCGTCATCATCGTGCGCCACGACCTCATCGCCCAGGGCCCGGCCCTTCCCATCTGCCCCACCTACCTCGACTGGCGCCTCCAGGCCCTGCAGGGCTCCATGCTCAACACGCCCAACACCTGGGGCATCTACGTCTGCGGCAAGGTCTTCAAGTGGGTGGAGGAGATGGGCGGCCTCGAGGCCATGGAGGCGAGGAACCGCAAGAAGGCGAGCCTCCTCTACGACGCCATCGACCGCTCCGGGCTCTTCCACGGCACGGCGCTCCCGCGCGACCGCTCCATCTCGAACGTGACCTTCACCACCGACATCCCCGAGCTCGATCGCGAGTTCGTCTCCGAGGCGGCACGGGCGGGGCTCGTGGGCCTCGGCGGCCATCGGCTCGTGGGCGGCATGCGCGCCTCCATCTACAACGCCGTGCCCAAGGCCTCGGTCGAGCGTCTCGTGGGGCTCATGGAGGAGTTCGAAGAGCTCCACGCCGGCACGAGCGCCACGGAGTAGCCCAGAGGGCCGAGGCGAGGGGCGAGCCGGGTCGCTCCTCGCGCGCCATGCGCTTCGCCGCGCGGCCCGCACCGAACGCCCGCGCCCGCCGGCTCCGGCAATATGAGAGAAGAGAAGAAGGTCCAACCATGCGCTCCATCAAGGTATTCAACGACATCGATCTGGGACGCCTCCCCGAGGGCTATCGCCAGACGGACGACATCGACGGCGCCGACGCGGTGCTCCTGCGCTCGGCCGACCTGAATGCCATCGAGATCCCGCGCTCCGTGCGCTGCATCGCCCGCGCCGGTGCCGGCACCAACAACATCCCCGTCGAGGCGCTCGCCGAGCGCGGCGTCGTGGTCTTCAACACGCCCGGCGCCAACGCCAACGCGGTGAAGGAGCTCGTCATCGGGCTTTTGCTCATGGGATCCAGGAACATCCTCGATTCCGTCATGTGGGCCCAGGCCCACGTCGAGGACAAGAACGCCCTCCAAGACGCGGAGAAGTCGAAGAAGGCCTTCGTCGGCCGCGAGCTCATGGGGCGCAAGATCGGCGTCATCGGCCTCGGCGCCGTGGGCACCCAGGTGGCCAACGCCTGTGTGGCGCTCGGCATGGAGGTCCATGGCTACGACCCCTACCTCACGGTGGACCACGCTTTGGAGCTCGACCGCGATGTGACGGTGGTGGGCGACCTCGCCGAGCTCATCGACGGCGCCGACTACCTCACCGTGCACGTGCCGCGCACCAAGGGCACGATCGGCCTCATCTCGCGCCCCGAGCTCGACCTCCTCGCCCAGGGCGCGCTCGTCTTGAACTACGCCCGCGACGGCGTGATCGACGAGGACGCCATGGAGGAGGCCATCGAGAGCGGCCAAGTGGAGACCTACATCACCGACTTCGCCACGCCCAAGGCGCTTCACATGCCCCACACGCTGGTCACGCCCCACACGGGCGCGGGCACGGTGGAGGCTGCGGCAAACTGCGCGCGCATGGCGCTCGAGGAGGTCATCGACTACCTCGATCGCGGAAACATCACCCATTCGGTGAACTACCCAGACTGCTCGCTCGGGACCTGCCGGGGCGCCAGCCGCATCGCCTGCCTCCACGCCAACAAGCCCGGCATGATCGGCCAGATCACGACGATCCTCGCCGGCGCCTCCGCCAACGTGGGCCGCATGATGAACGAGAACACGGGGGAGTGGGCCTACACGCTCTTCGACACCGACGAGCACCTGGAGCGAGAGATCGTCCAGGCCCTGAAGTCCATCGACGGCATGTGCCGCGTCAGGGTGATCGCCGCGTAGAATCGAGGGGAGCGAACGCCGTCGCGTGCGGCCGACGCATGCGGGCGCACGCCGCACCGTCCGTGTGACGAACCGTGAGATCGGCCCATGCGTCCGTCGCTCGCGTTGCCAGCCCCGCTTCGAGGAGGTCGTCCATGGAGGTTCGTCCGTTCAAGGCGCTTCGGCCCGCGCCGGGCTACGAGCGCAGGGTGGTATCGCTTCCCTACGATGTGGTCGAGCTCGTCGAGGCGCGCCGGATCGTGGCCGAGGAGCCGCTCTCCTTCATGGCGGTCGAGCTCCCCGAGATGGCCTTCGACGACGGCATCGACCCCTTGGCCCCGGCCGTCTTCCACCGGGCGCGGACTGCGCTCGCACGGCTCCGAGAGGCGGGCGCGCTCGTGGAGGACGTGGTGCCGGCGCTCTACGTCTACCGCCTTTCCTGGCAGGGCCATGTGCAGACGGGGCTCGTCGGCTGCTTCGCCGTTGACGATTACATGGATGGCACCATCGCTCGCCATGAGGTCACGCGCGCTGTCAAAGAGGAGGGCCGCGTGCGCCACATCCGCGCGCTCGACGCCCAGTCGGGTCTCGTCTTCCTCACGTGGCGGGCGGCGGAGGGCGACGCCCTCGTCGCCGAGCTCGCCAGGGTTGCGGAGGAAGATCCGCTCTACGCCTTCACCGACGCCTACGGTGTGGAGAACGAGCTCTGGCGCGTCACCGGCGAGGCCGCCCGAGCGCTCGCCGACGCCGCGCGACCCATCGCCAGGGCCTACATCGCGGACGGCCACCATCGCGCGGCCGCCGCCTCGCGCCATGCGAGGGAGGAGCGACGGCGCCTGGGCGTCGGGCCCGATGCGCCCCACGACGCTCCCTACGACGGCTTCCTCGCGGGACTCTTCCCCGACGCGGAGCTCACGGTGCTCGCCTACCACCGGGTGGTGGCCGATCGGGCCGGGCTCTCCGTCGAAGAGCTCCTCCGCGCGGTGCGGAGGGCGGGCTACGAGGTCGAGCCCGCAGACGGCGCCCCCGAGCCGGGCGCGCCCGGCGAGCTGGGGCTCTACACCGACGGCCGCTGGTGGCTTCTTCGCGACCCCTCGCGCGGCGAGGGCGACCTCGACGTCGACCGGCTGCAGGAGCGCGTGCTCGGCCCGGTGCTCGGCATCGGCGACCCGCGCGAGGATCCGCGCATCGACTTCGTGGGCGGCAACGAGGGCCCCGAGGCGCTCGAGGCGGCGGCCGGCGCGGACGGCGTGGCCTTCCTCATGCATCCCACCCGAGTGGCCGAGCTCATGGCCGTGGCGGATGCCGGCGCCGTCATGCCGCCAAAGTCCACCTGGTTCGAGCCCAAGCTCAGAAGCGGCCTTCTGCTGCACCCGCTGGCGTAGCGCGCCTCGCGCCGCCCGCGCTCGCGTCCGCCCATCCGCCGCGCACGCTCGGCTCCGTGCCGCATCGGTGGGGGCTCGGTCAATCGACGAGCGGTCCTTGCGAGGGGCACCGCACCTGCTAGACTTCGCACATGGCAGAAACGACCCAGTATCTCGATACGGCGGGGCACGCCGCAGCGCAGCCACGATCTCCGCAGGTCAGGCGGGATGAATGGCTGCTTTCGCTCTCGCGTCTCCTCGATCGCACGGGGGAGAACGGCGGACGCTTCGTCGGCATCCTCGGCGTGGCCACGTATACGCTGGGAAGCAATGCCTTCGGCATCGCCGCGATGATGCTCCTCTACGACGCGGCCATGGTCATCGGCTACATCATCGCCGGTCCCGCCACCGACTACTTCGGCCCGCGCAAGGTGGGCATCCTCTCGCTTTTGCTCATCGGTCTCATCTCGTTCGGCTACCAGCTCGTGCCCGACACGATCGTCTTCCTCGGCATCATGGCGGTCCTGACGGGCATCTTCATGGGCATCCAGTCAACGGCCTTCAACGCCTACCCGCCCTACCTCGTGCCCGACGGCGAGCTGCAGAGCTTCAACGGCATGATGGGCGCCGCCGCCAACATCGGCTCCATCCTTGGGCCGCTCGTGGGCGGCTTCTTCGTGCTCTTCTTCCCGCCGAGGGCGGTCTTCGTGCCCTACGGCATCATGAGCCTCGCGTCGATGGCGCTCCTCTTCTTCCTGCCCGAGCGCATCACGCCGGCCGAGCAGGCCGAGGCCCGCGGCCGCGCCTCCATCGGCTCCGAGCTCGAGGAGGAGCATCCCCACGGTCTCAAGGCGACGCTCTCCTACGCCAAGGACGGCCTCGTCATCTCCATGAAGGACCCGGCGCTCTTCATCTGCCTCATCATGGGCTGGTTCGGGTTCTTCGCGTTCGGCGCCTTCGACTCGCTGGAGTCGCTCTTCTACCGCGACGTGCTCACGGTGAGCGCCGAATGGCTCGGCTGGCTCTCGGCCGCGGCGGGCGGCGGCACGGTCATCGGCGCCATCCTCATGCTCCGCTTCCCCGATAAGTGGCTCTCGCTTCGCGGCCTCGCGGTCATGCTCCTCACCGTCGGCGTGGGCACGGTCATCTACGTGGGCACGAGCAACGTGTGGATCGCCTGCCTGGGGCAGATCGTCCTCGGCACCGGCTTCGGCGCCTTCGAGCCCACCCAGGCGCTCATGGTGCAGCGCCTGACGGACCTCGCCGTGGTGGGTCGCGTGCTCTCCATCATGCGTATCGGCTTCCGCTTCGCCGCCGTCGTGCCGCTCCTCGTGGCGCCCTTCCTCGCCGAGGCCTTCGGCGTGCAGCCGGTGCTCGTCACGGCGGGCATCATCGTCACGGTCTTCGGGCTCGGATTCGTCTTCGGCATCCCCAAGTCCGTGAACGAGGAGACCGAGACCGCCATCGCCGAGAGCCCCATGGTGAACGAGGCCGAGGTGACTGCCACCGTCGAGAGCGCGGAGACCGCGCCCGCGCTGGAGGTGGCGGAGCCCGTCTCGACGGTGGACGAGGTGGCGAGCATCCTCGCTGTGGCCAAGCCCAAGGCCGATGCGAGCGAGCTCTTGGATCCGGGCCTCGAGGAAGTGGACGCCTACATCGGTCAGGTGAGGGACGAGCTCTTGGGAGAGGCCCCCGCCTTCGCGGACGAGCCGTCGCTCGATTCGCCCGTCTCCCAGGACGAGCCTGCCCTCACGACCCTCCAAGAGCACCGCGATCCCGTGGCGTAGACCGCTCCAGAGCGCGAATGAGCCCCAGCGACGTGAGTCAGCTGTCGTATCGGGGCTATCCGAATTCACCGTAAGCGATGATCCTTGCTGGGCGGAAAGACTTCCGCACGATTCGCGCCACGCATCAGGCCCACGGTTACCGTGCGAAGCTCCGCGCGCCTCGCGCATTGGCGGAAACCTCGCCGCTCGGCGCCCGCCCTCTCGGCTGCTTACGGTCACGTAGAGCTTCGGCGCGCGAGACGCGTGATGGAAGGGCACTGCCCTCATCCGCTAGACCAGACGCACGAAGGATTCGCCGTACGTGGCGAGCATGTCGTCGTGAGTCGCGAACAAGCAGCCCTCGACCTTCGCTTGCGAGAGCAGCAATCGATCGAATGGATCGCGATGGGCTCTTGAACCTGAGAGTTGATGGAGGCTGTCAATTCCAAAGATATGCTGGGGCCTGATGGGAAGGCGGGGCAGTCCCGCCTCCTCGCAATCCCCATGAAGCCCCTCTGCGGATGGTGGCATCGATGCGGGATTCTTCGCGTGCTTGATTTGCACTTCCCATAGTGACGCTGTGCTGTAGACGACCGTCATGGTAGGGTCTTCCAGAAGGACGAGTGCGCTTCTGGAGAGCCTCCCGGGCTTGTAGAGGGCCCAGAGCAAGATATGCGTGTCGAGCAGCAGCTGCATGCCTAGGCTCCGAACAGCTCGGCGATCTCATCGTTGTCGATGTCGATGTCATCGGGGATGTCGTAGGCCCCGTCTTTGAAGCCCAGAAACGTTGGAACTCGATCGCGTCGACTGGTGAGCGTGAGGTCGGCCACCGGCGTTCCGTTTCGCGCGATGACGAACACATCCTCCTCGCCGCTCTCGAGCATCTGGAGCAGCTTCGACAAGTTCGTTTTCGCTTCGAAGACGTTGATCTGCGTCATGGCGATCCAATCCTTGGCTAAGTTAGCTAAGAACTATTCTACCCATTGATAGCCCGTCGGAGAAGGCTCGCAATCCGGGAGCATGCACGCTCAGCTCCTCAATGCTCGAACCCAGCGTGCCCGTGCCTCGACGATGCGGTGCTCTGGGCATCCCCCGTCAAAGTATCCGGCGCGCTCGCGCATGGGCGGAGCATTTGCCGCTCGGCGTCCGTGCGTTGCACGATCCGCGCGATGGGCTACGATGGCATCCACAACTGAATATCTGCGCACCTCAGAGATAGAGGCGCACCGAGCAAAGAGTAGCCCCTCCGGCAAAGGCCGTCGCCGGCCAGCGGAGGGCGCCAAAGGGGCCGGTGCCGAAAGCGCGCGCCAGGCGACGGCGCGGAGCTTGGGCCGGAGGACAACATCCTCCGGACTGTCGTTCTTCTGAACGGAGGGCTATCGGTATCGCCGTGGGAGCACGTCCACGCGAGCGCACGTTCGGCAGCCGATACGCGAAGGATCGGCTGCTTTTTTCGTGCGCGGAGTCGAAGGGGGCGGTGGCTGAGGACGCCAACGCCCGCGAACGGGACGCGCCCGAGCGGCGGCCAGGGAAAGGAGCGGAACATGCGGGAGCCGGTATTCAGAGGCGCAGCGACGGCGCTCATCACGCCGTTCAAGGATCGCGCCGTGGACTACGACGCATTCGGGAAGATCATCGACTGGCAGATCGAGAGCGGCATCGACGCCCTCGTGGTCTGCGGCACCTCGGGCGAGGCCTCGACCCTCGTGGACGAGGAGCACATCGCCACCATCGCCTATGCCGTGGAGCGCACGGCCGGCCGCGTGCCCGTCATCGCCGGCACGGGCAGCAACGACACGCCCCATGCGCTGAAGCTCTGCACCGCCGCCTGCGAAGCGGGCGCGGACGCGCTCCTCGTGGTGACGCCCTACTACAACAAGACCTCGCAGGCGGGGCTCATCAGGCTCTACACCGAGATCGCCGACGCGGTGGAGCGGCCCCTCATCCTCTACAACGTGCCGTCGAGGACGGGGATGAACATCGCGCCCGCGACCTGCGCCGCGTTGGCCGACCATCCCAACATCGCCGGGATCAAGGAGGCGTCGGGAAACATCTCCCAGATCTCCGAGACCGCCTCGCTCATCCGGGGGCGCATGGACCTCTACTCCGGAAACGACGATCAGATCACGCCGATCATGGCGCTCGGCGGTCTGGGCGTGATTTCGGTGCTCTCGAACGTGCTCCCGGCCGAGACGGCCCGGATGTGCCGGCTCTTCGCAGAGGGCGAGGTGGCGGAGGCCGCGCGGATGCAGCTCGAGCTCATGCCGCTCATCAAGGCGCTCTTCAGCGACGTGAACCCCATCCCGGTGAAGGAGGCCATGGCGATGATGGGCTGGTGCGCGAGCGAGGTGCGCGAGCCGCTCGTGAACATGGAGACCGGGGCGCGTGAGCGCCTGCGCCAGTGCCTGCTGGACGCCGGCGTCGAGCTCGCCGAGTGAGCGCCGGAACGCCGAGCGAGTGTGGGAACGTGCCGTCGAACGCGTGCGCGGAACTGGCGCGAAGCGCAAAGCACCAGGCGCGGAACTGACGCGAAGCGCCGAACGAGGAAGGGTGAGAGTGCCATGGATGTGCTGCTGAACGGAGCTTGCGGCCGGATGGGCGTGGTCGTGCGGACCGAGGTCGCCAAGGGCGGGCACCCCGGGCTTCGGCTCGTGGCCGGCGTGGATCCATCGGCGGGGGAGGGCGCGGCCGAGGTGGAAGACGGCGCCCCCGCTGGCTCGTTGCCGATCTTCGCCGCGCTCGAGGACTACGACGGCCTGGTCGATGCGATCCTCGACTTCTCCAACCACGCCGCGACGAAGGCGCTCTGCGACGACGCCCTCCGCCGGAAGGCGGCCCTGATCGTCGCCACCACGGGCCAGACACCCGAGGAGCTCGCGCTCATCGAGGCGGCAGCCGCCGAGATACCCGTCTTCTTCGCGCCCAACTACTCGCTCGGCGTGGCGCTCCTCACGCGCTTCGCCCGCGAGGCGGCGGCCCTCATGCCAAAGCCCGAGGTGGAGATCGTCGAGACCCACCACGACCAGAAGCTCGACGCTCCGAGCGGCACGGCGCTCGCGCTCGCCCATGCGGTGCGGGAGTCGCTGCCCGAGGCGCGGATCGTCGAGGGCCGCTCGGGCTACGGCAAGCGCACGCCCGCCGAGATCGGCATCCATTCGCTTCGGCTGGGCAACGTCGTGGGAGTCCACGAGGTGCACATCGCCTCGGGAGACGAGATCATCACCCTCGCCCACGAGGCCCAGAGCCGCGCCATCTTCGCCGAGGGCGCCCTCGCCGCCGTGGAGTTCCTGGAGGGAAAGCCGACCGGGCTCTACGGCATGGACGACCTCCTCGCCGAGCGGCTGGGATAGATGGCGCGCGCGACGGCCATAGGTGGCGGCGCCCGCGAGGCTCACGGAGAGCCCGCCATGGCCGCGTGGCATCGCCGCGCCGTCGCGCGTCGCAACGGGAGGCAACCGGAGGAGCGCACGCGATGAAGATCCCCTTCACCAAGATGCAGGGCTGCGGCAACGACTACATCTACCTCGACTGCTTCACGTCCGGCCGCGAGCCCGCCGACCCCGGCGCCCTCGCTCGGGCCATGGCGCCGCGCCACCTCTCCGTGGGCGCCGACGGCCTCGTGCTCATCTGCCGCTCCGAGGTTGCGGACGCCCGGATGCGCATGTTCAACCTCGACGGCTCCGAGGGCCTCATGTGCGGAAACGCCATCCGCTGCGTCGGCAAGTACCTCTTCGACGAGGGGCTCGTCCCCGCGACGCGCCTCGCCATCGAGACCGCGAGCGGTGTGAAGGAGCTGGCGCTCGACGTCGACGAGGCCACGGGGCGGGTCGCCTCGGCGACGGTCGCCATGGGGCGCGCCTCGTTCAAGGCGGCCGACGTGCCCGTTGCCTGCGACTGCGATGAGTTCGTGGACGCGGAGCTCGTCGTTGCGGGCGAGCCGTGGCGCGTCACCTGCGTCTCGATGGGAAACCCCCACGCGGTCGTCTTCGTGGACGAGCCCGCCGCCCTCGACCTGGCCCGGATCGGCCCCGCCTTCGAGTGCCACGAGGCGTTCCCCGAGCGCACCAACACCGAGTTCGTCCGCGTCATCGACCCCAAGACGCTCGAGATGCGCGTCTGGGAGCGGGGGAGCGGCGAGACCTACGCCTGCGGCACCGGCGCCTGCGCCGCCGTCGCCGCAGCCGTGCGGCTAGGGCATAGCCCGGCGGACGAGGCGGTGACCGTACGGCTCAAGGGCGGCGAGCTCATCATCTGCGTGGGCGGCGAGGGCGAGGTCACCATGAGCGGCCCCGCCGTGCGCGTCTACGACGGCATCTACGAGCTGGAATCGAGCGCGCTCTGATCGCCGCGCGAATCATGCGATGCTTGGGCGGCGAGGCCGCATCACGAGCGCCCCGGGCGATCCCGCGGGCGCTTCCACAGACGAACAGGAACCGGAGGGCGTGCAATGAGCGCCATGAGCATCAAGGTCAACCCGAACTTCCGAAACATCGCGCCGAACTACCTCTTCTCGGACGTCGCGGCCCGCGTCGCCGCCTACACCGAGGCGCACCCCGAGGCGAGGATCCTTCGCCTGGGCGTGGGCGACGTGACGCTTCCCCTCACGGGCCGCGTGATCGCCGCCATGGCGGGCGCCGTGGCCGAGATGGCGGACGGCGCGACCTTCCGCGGCTATGCGCCCGAGAGCGGCTACGACTTCCTCCGCGAGGCCGTGGCCAGGCACTACGAGCGCTTCGGCGTCGCGCTCGCCGCGCGCGAGGTCTTCATCTCGGACGGCGCCAAGAACGACTGCGGGAACCTCACCGAGCTCTTCGGCGATAACCCCGTCTTCATCCCCGATCCGGTCTATCCCGTCTACCTCGACTCCAACCTCATGGCGGGGCGGAAGGTGACGTTCCTTCCCGCCACGCGCGAGAACGACTTCCTGCCCACGCCCGAGGGCCTCGGCGCAGAGGCCGCGATCATCTACATCTGCTCGCCGAACAACCCCACGGGCGCCGTCTACGATCGCGAGCGCCTCGGCGCCTGGGTGGAGCACGCCCTCCGCACCGGCTCGCTCATCATCTACGACGCCGCCTACGAGGCCTTCATCGAGGGCGACGTCCCCCACTCCATCTTCGAGATCGAGGGCGCACGGGCCTGCGCCATCGAGGTGGCGAGCCTCTCAAAGACGGCCGGCTTCACGGGGACCCGCTGCTCCTGGACGGTGATCCCGGAAGAGCTCCTGGCCGAGGGCTTCTCGCTTCGCGATATGTGGGAGCGGCGCCAGGCCACCAAGTTCAACGGCGTGCCCTACGTCGTGCAGCGCGGCGCCGAGGCGGCCCTCTCGCCCGAGGGCTACGCCGAGTGCCTGGAGCTCGTGGGCTACTACCGCGAGAACGCCGAGCTCATCGCCAGCGCGCTCCGCGACCGCGACGTCTTCTTCACCGGCGGCGCGTCCTCGCCCTACCTCTGGATGAGGTGCCCGAGAGGGATGGGCTCCTGGGAGTTCTTCGACTGGCTGCTCGCCACGGCCCAGGTGGTGGGCACGCCCGGCGCCGGCTTCGGCGCCGAGGGCGAGGGCTACTTCCGCCTCACGTCCTTCGGCTCGAGGGAGTCCACCGCCGAGGCGGTCGAGCGCCTTCGCGCCTGCCTGTAAGTGGGACGGCTCCCCGGCGGAGCCGTCCGGGTTCCAGCGAAAGGACCATCCGCGATGCCAGCATGCCCCAGCGCGCGAACCGCCGCGCCCTCGATCCTCCATGCCAACGTGACCGTCGGCCCCGACGGGCACCTGCTCTTCGCCGGCGCGGACACCGTCGAGCTCGCCAAGCGCTATGGCACGCCCCTCATGCTCCTCGACGAGGGGCGCGTCCGCGAGCGCTGCCGCACCTACCGCGAGGCCATGGCGGACCACCTGCCAGAGGGCTCGCTTCCGCTCTACGCCTCCAAGGCGCTGTCGTTTCGCGAGATCTACCGCATCGTCGAGGACGAGGGCCTGGGCGTTGACGTCGTCTCGCCAGGGGAGATCGCCACGGCCGCCTCGGCGGGCTTTCCCCTCGAGCGCGCCTTCTTCCATGGCAACAACAAGACCGACGCCGACATCCGCTACGCCATGGACGAGGGCGTGGGCACCTTCGTCGTGGACAACCTCGAGGAGCTCCGCGCCGTGGAGGCCGAGGCCGCCCGCAGGGGCCGCACGCAGCGGATCCTCCTCCGCATCACGCCGGGCATCGACCCCCACACGCACGTGAAGATCACGACCGGCACGGTGGATTCCAAGTTCGGCTCCGCGATCGAGACCGGCGCCGCCCTGGCCATCGCGCGTGAGGCCATCGCCCAGCCCCACATCGAGCTCTGCGGCTTCCACTGCCATGTGGGATCGCAGATCGCGAGCGCCGAGCCCTTCCTGGAGGCGGCCCGGATCATGGTGGCCTTCGCCGCCGAGGTCAAGGATGCGCTCGGCTTCGAGACGCGCGAGCTGAACCTCGGCGGCGGCTTCGGCGTGCGCTACACCGAGGCCGATCCCGAGGTGAACATCGCGGCCAACATCCGGGAGCTCGGCGCCTGCCTTGCCGACGCCTGCGCCGAGGCCGGGCTCCGGCCGCCACAGGTCTTCTTGGAGCCCGGGCGGAGCATCGTCGCCGATGCGGGCATGACGCTCTACACCGTGGGCAGCGTGAAGGAGATCCCGGGTTTCAGGAACTACGTCTCAATCGACGGCGGCATGACCGACAACCCCCGCTACACCCTCTACCAGTCCGAGTACACGGTCGTCCTCGCCAACCGCGCCGACGAGCCGGCGGAGTTCGCCTGCACGGTGGGTGGGCGCTGCTGCGAGAGCGGCGACCTCATCGGCGAGGGGCTCGCCATCGCCCGGCCCTGGCGGGGCGACCTCCTCGCCGTGCTCGTCACCGGCGCCTACAACTACTCCATGGCCTCCAACTACAACCGCATCTGCCGGCCGCCCATCGTCATCATCCGCGACGGCGAGGCGCGCCTGGGCGTGCGCCGCGAGACCTTCGACGACCTCCTCGCCTGCGACTGCTAGAGGGGCGACGCTGCCAGGCAAACGGGATGGGAGCAGCAGCCGAGGCCGCCCTTGCCCCGCCGCCTTTCGCAGGCCCCAGAGAGCCGCCGGTCGCTCGCGGCCGAGTCGCGCGCGGTGCGCGCCATTGGGTAGACACCTTCAGGTAGAACGGCCCCAATCTCGAAGGAGATCCCATGGCAGACGAGCAGAGCCCCACCCAGGGCGTCAACCAGAACCTGACCAACATCGCCGACGCCCTCCATACCATCTTCCTCGCCGGCGTGGGCGCCATCGCCGCCACCGGCGAGAAGTCCTCCGACCTCTTCAACCAGCTCGTGGCAAAGGGCGAGGACACGGTGAAGCAGGGCGCCAAGGCCAACGACGAGCTGTTGAAGAAGGCCAAGAGCACCGTGAGCGACACCGCCGAGGGCGCGCTGCGCAGCTATATGGAGCGCCTCTCGCCCGAGGATCGCGCCGCCTTCGTGGCGCAGGTGCAGAAGGCGGCCGACGAGGCCGAGGCCGCCGACGCCGACGCAGAGCAGGAGGCAGCGGCCGAGGAGGTCGCGGACGACATCGCCGCGTCCGAGGGCGTCGCCGACGAGGAGTAGCGCCGTGCCGCACCTCCATCGCGAACCCGACGACCCGGAGGCCCATCCGGCAGCGCGCGGTGGGCGTCGAGCCGGCGGGCGCGAAGATCTTGCAAGCGAAGCCGGCGCGCCCGAGCCCGTCGCGCCCGAGCCCGACGCGTCCGAGTCCCCGGCCCGCGCCCACGGCATCCGCAAGCCCCGCGCCCGGCATCGC
>CANRLS010000002.1 GCA_947631545.1 uncultured Atopobiaceae bacterium | reverse complement strand
GCCCCATCGCCCGAGGCCTCGCCGTTCGCGGGCATGAGCTATGCACGAATGGCCGTTTCGGTGTCACGAGATGACGAAGGGCCCTTCACCATGGAGGTTTCGGGCCGCTGAACGCACCTTCCGCCCCGATGCGGCGACGACGCGCTAGTATGTGCACGTGTTGGAACGGAACGCGAACGGGACGCGAAACGATATGCACGTGGGAGGTGCCCTCCATGGACAACGAGAACACCGACAAGCGCTACGATGGCCTCAAGCTCACCGACGAGCAGCTCGACCTCGTCATCGGCGGCGTCAGCTTCGATGCCGGCATCGCGATGGTCGGCGACAGCCGTCTGCAGATGGGCTCCATCCGCCAGAAGCCCCGCATCAAGAGGTAGACGGGGCGCGGCACATCCGCATGATGCGCGAATCGAGGGGATGGTCGGGGACTTAGGTCCTCGGCCGTCCCCTTTTCTCCTACCGCTTCCGGATCGCGGCCAGGCCCCGCGTCCATGGCGCCAGAGCGCCGCCATGGACGATCGGAACGGTACAATCACCCCAATCCGAACACGGAGCGCTGGCCCCAGCACGGGAAGGGCATGGTCGTGGCTTCCATCTTCCGCGAGAAGAACCTCGAGCGCGTTTCGAACCCCGACACGCTCGACGACTACATACGCATAGCGAGCCCCGGCGTCTGGATGGTCCTCGTCGTGATCATCCTGCTCATCGCCGCCGCCCTGGTATGGGGGCTGCTCGGGACGGTGAACGTCGATTCCCAGGGCGTGCTCGTCGTCGAGCGGGGGTCGACGACCCTCTGGCTCGGCGAGAGCGATGCGGAGCAGGTGATGCCGGGCTCCAAGCTCGAGTCCGCCGGTGAATCGGGCATGGTCACCGGCGCCGCGGGGGCGCCCGAGGCCGTTTCCGAGGTGGTCGCCAAGCTGGCCACCGACGGCCAGGTGGACCTCTCGCGCCAGGGGCAGTGGGTCTGCCCGCTCGCGGCCGCGATCAACCTTCCTGCGGGAACCTATCCCGCGACGGTGACCCTCCATACCTATACGCCGCTCGAGCTCATCTTCGGGGCGGGGCAGCAGGCGAGCGGGGGCCAATCCTCGTGAGCAAGGTCCATACGCCCAAACAGCCTGGGGTGATGGCCGACAAGGTCCCCCAGATCATGCAGATGGAGGCCCTCGAGTGCGGCGCGGCCTCCCTCGCCATGGTGAGCGCCTACTACGGCAAGTGGGTGCCCTTGGAGCAGGTGCGGGCCGATTGCGGCGTCTCGCGCGACGGATCCAGCGCGCTCAAGGTCGTCAAGGCCGCCCGCCATTACGGCTTCGAGGCCTCTGGCTATCGCTACGAGCCCGAGACGCTCCGCGAGAAGGTCACCTTCCCCTGCATCGTGCACTGGGACTTCAACCACTTCATCGTGGTCAGGGGCTTCAAGGGCGACAAGGTCTACGTGAACGACCCCGCCCGGGGCGACTACGCCATGAGCTTCGACGATTTCGACCGGGGCTTCACGGGCATCTGCATCTCCCTCGTGCCGGGGCCCGACTTCGTGGTCGAGGGGGAGCCGGCGTCCATCAAGGACTTCGCGATGGAGCGGCTCAAGGGCTCCGCCCCGGCCATCGCCTTCGTGGCGATCACCACGGGGATCATCTCGCTCCTGGGCATCGTGAACCCAGCGCTCTCCCAGATCTTCCTCGATAGGCTCCTCACGGGGGAGCAGCCCTCGTGGTTCCTGCCTTTCCTCGGCATCATCTGCGCCATCTGCGCCATCCAGATCGTCATCTCCATCCTGAACGCCGTCTACCTCCTCAAGGTGGAGGGCAAGCTGGCCGTCGTCTCCAACGTGTCCTTCATGTGGAAGGTGCTCCACCTGCCCATGGCGTTCTTCTCGCAGAGGAACACCGGCGACATCAACCAGAGGGCCCAGAGCTCGGAGATGGTGGCGAGTCAGATGGTGGGGACCCTCGCCCCCCTCATCATCGACTTCCTCATGCTCATCATCTACCTCGTCATCATGTTCACCTACTCCTGGCTGCTCTCGATCATCGGCATCGCGTCGGTGGTGGCGAACCTCATCGTGGCGCGCTTCATCTCGAACAAGCGGGTGAACATCACGCGCGTGCAGATGAGGGACCAGGCGAACCTCGTCAACGCCACCGCGGGCGGCATCGACATGATCGAGACCCTGAAGTCCTCCGGCGCCGAGCAGGGCTACTTCCAGCGCTGGAGCGGCTACCAGGCGGGGGCCAACACCCAGCAGGCGCGCTTCACGTCGACCGACGTGCGCCTCTCGCTCATCCCGCAGATGGTGACCTCGTTCGCCAACATCATGGTGCTCGTGGCGGGCCTCTGGCTCACCTTCCAGGGGCAGTTCACGATCGGCATGATCCTCGCCTTCCAGGGCTACCTGCTCTCGTTCGTCACGCCGGCCCAGAACCTGACGATGGCCATGCAGCAGTTCCAGGAGATGCGAACGGCCATGGAGCGCATCCAGGACGTCATGGACTACGGGGAGGACGAGCTCGCCCAAGACGATGCCGGAGCGCCGCCCATGGAGGCCGACGCGGCGGACGCGCCCGCGGTCGACGACGAGTTCGCCGACCTGGGCGTGAGCCTCGGCGGCGCGGATACGGGCCTGGCGAAGCTCCGGGGCGCGGTGGAGCTCGAGGGCATCACCTTCGGCTACTCGCCCCTGGACCCGCCCCTCATCGAGGACTTCTCGCTCAAGGTGAAGCCGGGCGGATCGGTGGCCTTCGTCGGCGCCTCCGGTTCGGGCAAGTCCACTCTCTCGAAGCTCATCAGCGGCCTCTACCAGCCGTGGGCGGGGGAGGTGCGCTTCGACGGCATCCCGATGGCCGACGTGCCCCGGTCGGTGCGCACGGGCTCGGTCGCCGTCATCGACCAGGACATCATCCTCTTCAACGACACCATCTCGAACAACATCAAGCTCTGGGACGACTCCATCGAGGACTTCGAGGTCATCCTCGCCGCCCGCGACGCCCGCATCCACGACGTGATCATGGAGAAGGACGGTGGCTACGAGCACGTCCTCCTCGAGGGCGGCCAGGACCTCTCCGGCGGCCAGCGCCAGAGGATGGAGATCGCCCGAGCGCTCGCCCAGGATCCCACGGTCCTCATCATGGACGAGGCGACGAGCGCCCTCGATGCCGAGACGGAGCTCGAGGTCATGAACGCCATCAAGCGCCGCGGGCTCACCCTCGTCATCATCGCCCACCGCCTCTCGGCCATCCGGGACTGCGACGAGATCGTCGTCCTCGACCGAGGGCACGTGGTGGAGCGCGGCACCCATGACGAGCTCTACCGGGCCGGCGGCGCCTACGCCCGGCTCATCGCGACCGAATAGGGAGGTGACGCCATGGCAAGCTGGTTCGAGAGCCAGATAGAGGAGCGGCGCGAGGCCGACGACGCCCGCATGAGCGTCGCCCTCCAGAAGCTCGTGAGCGCCGTCACCGGGCGCGAGGCGATCTCGGACGACGACGCCGCGCGCCAGGCCGAGACCGCCCTCGAGGCCATCCTCGCCTTCTACGGCTTCAAGGCCAAGGAGCCGCCGAGGGGCCTCAAGGGCGTGATGGACCTCGTGGAGTTCCAGCTGCGCCCCACGGGCATCATGTACCGCGAGGTGAAGCTCACGCGCGGCTGGCACAAGGACGCCATCGGCCCCATGCTCGGCTTCACCAAAGACGGCGCTCCCGTGGCCCTCATCCCGTCGAACGGCGGCTACCGCTACAACGACCCCGCGACCGGAAGCGCGGTGCGCGTCACGTCGCAGGCCGAGGCCGGGCTCGAGGAGATGGGCCTCTGCTTCTACCGGCCGCTCCCCTCGGGCGCGCTCAAGGTGCGCGACCTCCTCGCCTTCATGCTCCGGACGCTCTCCAAGCGCGACTACGCCATCATGGTCGCGACCTCGGTCATCGTGGCCGTCCTCGGCCTCGTGCTGCCCATCGTGAACCAGATCATCTTCGGGCCGGTCGCGATGGCCGACGACGCCTTCGTCCTCGTGCCCGTCTTCGTGCTCCTCATCGGCGTCGAGTTCTCGCAGCTCCTCATCACCGGCATCCGCACGATCATCCTCTCGGCCATCGGCTCCAAGCTCTCCGTGACCATCGAGGCGGCCGTCATGATGCGGGTGCTCAGGCTCCCGGCGAGCTTCTTCAAGGACTACAGCCCAGGCGACCTCGTGATGCGCATCCAAGGGCTCACCCAGGTGGTGACGTCGCTCACGGGAACCGTCATCGAGTCGGTGCTCACGGCCGCCTTCTCGCTCGTCTACATCGGGCAGATCTTCGTCATCGCCCCCGTGCTCGCCTTCCCGGCCTTCGCGATCATCCTCCTCACCTTCCTGGTGACGTTGCTCACCGGGTTCGTCCAGGTGCGCGTGACCCGCGAGCAGCTGAAGCTCTCCACCAAGCTCTCGGGCTGGCAGTACGAGCTCATCGGCGGCGTGCAGAAGATCAAGCTGGCCGGCGCCGAGCGCCGCGGCTTCGCCACCTGGGCCGAGCGCTACGCCCCCGTGGCCAAGCTCATCTACAACGGGCCGCTCCTCGCGAGGCTCGCCACGCCGCTCGCCCTCGTGGTCTCGCTCGTGGGCACCATCTTCATGTACTTCATCGCCTACGAGAACGGCGTCTCCGTCGCCGACTACATGGCCTACACCTCGGCCTTCGGCATGGTGACGGGCGCCTTCCAGACGCTCTCCCAGGCGACCCTCATGATCGCCGCCATCCAGCCCCAGCTTGAGCTCACCTGGCCCATCCTCGACGCCGAGCCCGAGGTGAACGAGCGCCGCCCGGTCCTCGAGCGCGTGTCGGGCTCCGTCGAGGTCGACAACGTCACCTTCGCCTACGGCGAGGGGCAGAAGCCCGTCCTCGACGGCCTCTCGCTCAAGATCAAGCGCGGCCAGTACGTGGCCATCGTCGGCAAGAGCGGCTGCGGCAAGTCGACGCTCATCCGCCTGCTCCTGGGCTTCGAGAAGCCCAACCGCGGCGCCATCTACTACGACGGGCGCGACATCTCCGCGGTGGACGTGGCCTCGCTCCGCAAGCACATCGGCGTCGTGCTCCAGGACGGCAAGCTCTTCCAGGGCGATATCTTCAACAACATCATCATCAGCGCCCCCCTGCTCACGATGGACGACGCCTGGGAGGCGGCCGAGCTGGCGGGCATCGCCGACGACATCCGCGCCATGCCCATGGGCATGTTCACGATGGTCTCGGAAGGCGGCGGGGGCGTCTCGGGCGGGCAGCGCCAGCGGCTCATGATCGCCCGCGCCATCGCCCCCAAGCCGAGCATCCTCATCTTCGACGAGGCCACGAGCGCGCTCGACAACATCACCCAGAGGATCGTCTCCGAATCGCTCGACACCCTCAAGTGCACGCGCATCGTCGTGGCCCACCGCCTCTCGACCATCCGGACCTGTGACCGAATCGTGCTGCTCGAGAACGGCGGCATCGCCGAGGATGGGACCTATGAGGAGCTCATGGCCAAGCGCGGCAAGTTCTACACGCTCGTGAAGCGCCAGCAGCTGGAGGAGGGCGAGGCGTAGGAGCGGTCGCGGATGGCCGGTTCGAAGAGCACGATAGGGGGAGGGCCCACCGGGCTCAGCGACAGCGAACACGATCTATGGGGGAGGAACGATGAGGTACGAGATCGTCGGCGAGCCCTATCCCGCAGTCGTCTGCCATCTCGAGGCGGGCGAGGCCATGCGGACCGAGAAGGGCTCCATGGCCTGGATGGATCCCGTGATGACCATGGAGACCAAGGGCGGCGGCGTCAAGAAGGCGCTCGGCCGCGCCATGTCGGGCGAATCGATGTTCCAGAACATCTACACCGCCCAGAAGCCCGGCATGATCGCCTTCGGCGCGAGCTTCCCGGGCAAGATCATCCCCCTCCAGGTGGATGCCCAGCACACCTACGTCGTGCAGAAGATGGCGTTCCTCGCCTCCACCATGGGCGTCGAGCTCTCGGTGGAGTTCCGCAAGAAGTTCGGGAGCGGCCTCTTCAGCGGCGAGGGCTTCATCATGCAGCGCCTTTCCGGCAACGGCATCGTCTTCATCGAGTGCGATGGCGAGCTCGTGGACTACGATCTCGCGGCCGGCCAGTCGATGCTCGTCGACTCCGGCAACGTCGTCGGCTTCACCGGCGGCGTCACCATGGACGTGGAGCGCATCCGGGGCGCCAAGAACGTCCTCTTCGGCGGCGAGGGGCTCCACAACACCAAGGTCACCGGCCCCGGCCACGTGTGGCTGCAGACGATGCCGCTCGCGAACATCGTCGACGTCATCGCCGCGCACCTGCCCGTGAGCAGCTAGCGCCGGATCCGAGAGCTCGAAGGGAACGGGGACGGGGTGCCGAGCGCCCCGTCCCCGTTCTGTGCGCCTGCGGCACGAATGATGCCGATTCCGTCATGAAACGACGATTGGCGTTGGGATCATCCGAGCTAGATTGCCCAAGTGGGCGACCGCGGGTACAGTCGGCCTGAAAGCTCGGCGCAATAGCGGGAGGGATCATGGCTGAACGGACGGCATCCGGAGCCACCAGGAGGGCGCCAGGCGCGCAGGTCGAGCTCTCGGCCGAAGCGAAGTCGGCCCTCGTGAACCTCTCGCGGAAGTTCGCCTACGACCTCATGGACGGCGCGGGCGAGTCGAACGCCGACCTCTTCGCCGTAGGCGGCGTCTTCCTCGGTCCCGGCCCCGCGCAGGCCGGCTACGGCGTGGAGGAGTACCTGCGGATCAACCGCACCATCCGCGAGGACGACGTTCGCATCGTCCTCATGCGCCAAGCCTTCGTCGCCCTGCCCATGACGGCGGACTGCTGCTGCGTCCTCTCAACGCTCCACCTCTTCCTGAGCGAGGGCGCCCAGGCGAAGGCGCCTCGTATCACGACGGCGCGCCTCTGCTTCCAATGGTCGCTCGCCGATGGCGATCCCGAGCTCCTCTCCCTCGAGGTCTCCTTCCTCGCGGGCGGCCAGGACGCCCAGGAGCCGGCCTCGCGATCGGACGATCTGGACCTGTGGCAGGGATCGGAGGAGCTCCTCGAGGAGCCGCTCCTGGAATTCCGCGACGACAAGCGCATCTCCCATTTCGTGGGCGCCGAGAGCATCCGCTACGTCGAGGCCAGGGGACGGAAGTCCATCATCCATTGCCTGGACGAGAGCTTCGAGGTGAACGAGGGCATCAGCGCCATCGAGCGGCGCCTCGGCGGCGAGTTCGTGCGCCTGCACCGCTCCTACCTCGTGAATGCCTGGCACTTGCGGACGCTCGCGGATTCGGGCGCGACGCTCGACGATGGCGAGGTGCTGCAGGTGCCGTCGCGACGCCTGACCGAGCTGAGGGCGCGAGTGGCCGAGGTGAGGAGGCCCCGGCGCTTCAGCACGGCGGAGCTGCGCGAACTCGTGCAGCGAAGCATCTCGGAGGGTTAGCCCTCGACGGGCGCTGCGGACGCCGCCGCCCTCGCCGCAGCCTCGGATCTATTCGATGCCGAGGAAGGCGGCCGCACCGGTCTCGTCGAGCACGCGGCGCATGAAGTCGTCGGCGTGGAGTACGACGACGTGCCCCTCGCCGACGCGCTTGGCGAAGATGAGCAGCGTCCGGATGCCCGCGGACGAGATGTAGGCCAGGTCGGCCGCATCCACCACCACGTCCTTGGGGCCGATGAGCTTGGTCTGGTGATCGTAGAAGTCCAGGAGCTCCGGCGCGCTGATGGAATCGAGGCGCCCCTGGAGCCCCAGGCGAAGGGTCGTTCCCGCCCATTCGGCCTCGACGATGAAATCCTTGGCGTCGAGGCGCGCGGACGAGTCCTCGGGAGAGACGACGGCTCCCTCGGGCACGCTCATGAGCCAGAGCGATGCGTCGCCGAAGGCCTTGCGGACCGCATCCGACGAAGCGGCGGGAACGTCGGCGAAGCAGCTCGAGCCCTCGAGGTAGTCGAGGAGCCCCCGCCGCTCGACGGCGAAGCCCTGGGACTCGAAGTACGCCTCGACGGCCCCGGTCCCATTCGCGCCGGCATCGCCGACGCCGACGGTCGCGGCGTTTCTCCCGACGGCCCCATCGGCCATGCTCTCGAGGCCGGCGGCCGACTCGCGCATGGATCGCAGGGCCTCCTCGCCAAGAGCGGCCTTGAGGACTCCCAGCGTGAGGGGCGCCATATCCGGATCGGGTGTCGCCCAGACGCCGCCGAATTCCTCAAGCACGCGGTGCATGACGTCGCACATCTCGTCGAGCTCGGTATCGGTGAGGTAGGTGAGCAGCCCCTCCGTCGTGATGCAGAGCGGACCCGCCGCGCCCTCGAGCGCGGCTCTCACCGAGGCGTAATTGGTGGCATCGGCGCCACGGTACGAGACATCGGCCGTGATGCCCTCGTCATCGAGCAGGGCGGGCACGGCGATCTTCATGGCGTCGATCACGGCCGGGAGATCGAGGCCGAGGTAGCGGCGGTTCGCGTAGACGCCTTCGAGCCCCCGTGGCGTGAAGCCGCAGGGGAGGTCCACGACGGTCGGCGAGGGAAAGGCCGCGATGAAGGCGTCCGACGCATCGTAGCGGGCGATGACGACGAGACGGCTCCAGGTCTCGATGGGGTTGGGCTTCTCGGCCTCGCGGGGAATCCCCAGTCGGGCGATGAGCCGCTCCGCGGCTTCGCTCCCGCCATCCGCGAGATAGCGGGCCGTCATCCGGGCCGTCGCGAAGGTCGGGTTCGTCTGCTCTCGGAGCTCCTGATCCTTCTTCATGCTTCCTCCCTCGTGCCGTGACTGGAACCATTCTCCCTCATCGGAGGCGCTACCCGTGATGGGATGGGAGCCGTGCGAGGCGCTCCCGGCCCCTACCGCACCTCCGATGGCGCCAGCCGCGCGCCCCGCTCGCCGCAGGGGCCGAGCGCCCTTCTCCCCCTGCCTCGGCAGGGGGGACGTCCGAGACGAGAGGAGAGGACTCGCGAGACCGGGAAGACGGGGCTCGCGAGATGGGGAGACGGTCGTGCGGGGCCGAAGGATGCCGGCGGCTTCCCGCTCGGGCGCTCCGCGCGCTTGGGCCAGAGGCCCTAGATGGGGAGATGCTCGAGGGCGCCGATGAGCCGATCGGCGATGGGCGAGAGGCGCTCCATGGCGGTGCGCATCACGGCGCGGTAGTACTCCGGCTCCCTGGACGCTCCGATGTTTCCCACGAGGGCCATCTTCACGAGCGCGTAGCCGGCGATGAGGTTGCCGAGCCCTTCTATGGCCGCCGGGTCGTCCGTCCCGAAGTACTCCTCGAGGAAGGTCTGCCAGAAGCGACGGCATTGCTCGGCCGTGAGGCCGAGCGAGGGCATCGTGATGTCGTCATTGGGGATGCCGAGCATGAGGTAGGCCGAGAGCAGATCGAAGATGGGATGGCCGTAGGAGATCTCGGCCATGTCGATGAGCAGCGGCTCGTCGCCCTGGAGCATGACGTTTCCGGGGTGGTAGTCGCCGTGGACCATCGTGCGACGATCGGGGATCGACTCGATGACGGCGCGAAGCGCGGCGCGCTCCTCGTCCGTGAGGGCGGCCTTGGTGATATCGCTCTCGCAATAGTCCAGATAGCTCTGCTTGAGCGAGTCGTACTCCGCGGGGTCGAGCTCCGTCGAGTTCATGACCTTCAGCAGATCGGCGTAGGCCCTGGCGTAGTCCCGCTCGCGCTCCGGATGCGCGGCGAGCGAGAAGGAGAGGGCCACCGGGTTCACGAGTTCGAAGACGATGGCGTAGTCGCCGTCGGCCCTCACGATGTCGTAGGAGATGGCCGTGGGGACGCCCGCGACGAGGGCGTCCTTGGCGTTCTTGACCTCGTGCTCGACCGTCTCGAGGGGCGTGCCGGGGCGATAGACCTTGGCGATGGTCTCCTCGTCCAGGCGATAGACCGTTCCGTGGCCGCCCCTGCCGATGACCTCGCAGCCCTCGAGGGAGATCTCGCGGAGGCGCTTGGCGATGGGCAGGATGCGATCGATGCCCGTCATCTGGAAGACCTCGAAGACCTCGGGCGAGGCCTCGGTCACGGAGAGGCCGTCGAAGCGCTTGGCGAGGCGCATCACCATGCGGAGGCCCGCGCTGGAGATGTACTCGAGGTCGGAGGCGTCGAGGACGATGTCGCGCCCATCGCCCGCCTCGGCGATGATGCGCTCCTCCGCCTCGGCGGCGTTGTTGGTGTCGATGCGACCGGATAGCTGGATGGTCGTGGGCATGATGCTCCCTTCATGGGGTTCTTGGGGACGGGGACGCGCCCTGGGCCTGGGAGTTCGCCGGCCACGAGGGAGGCGAGCGATGCGCGCTCCGGATCGGGCGCGGCGCGCGCGAGGCGCATCGCGAGGCGCCTGCCGGTGAGTTCATAGCATGGCATGGCAGGATGCGCAGGAGACGACCGGGCCTTCCACGGCTTCTCCACTCCGCACGCGGCAGGGACGGAGCCGAGGCGGCGTCGCTCGCGGGGATGGGGTGGGAGCGCGAGGGCGTCGCCTTCTGGGGCTCGCCCGACGTAGCGCCGGACGCGCCACCGTCGACATGGGCGGCGCATCCGGCGCTTCGGCATGGCACACTTGGCAAGGGCACGGCGGCGGGCTTCGCCTCGCCGCCTGGCATCCGCGGACGGCCATGACCTGAGGAGGGAGCGCCATGGACGAGCGCTTCGCCGGGCTTCGCGAGAGGCTCATCGAGCTCTACGGCCTCGACATCGAGAAGGCTGAGCAGCACTTCTCGACCCGAAACTACGCCTTCGTCTTCCCCGAGAGCCCCTACATGGTGCGGGTGAGCGTCGGGGCGGAGAAGTCGCGCGAGCAGGCCCTGGGCGAGCTCCTCTGGGTGGATGACCTCAAGAGCTTCTCCGACACGGTCTGCGAGCCATCGCCCTCCAGGCGGGGCAACCTCTTCGAGGAGTTCGAGGCCGACGGCACGAGCTACCGCACCTCGATGTTCCGCACCGCCAAGGGAAACGTCAGGGCCGCCGACGACATCGGTCCCATCGACCTCATCGTCGTGGGCGACCTCCTGGGCCGCATCCACGCCGCCGGCAAGGACGCGATCGCCGAGGGGCTGAGGTTCCCGCTCGCCCGCTTCGACGAGCGCGCCGAAGAGCTCGTCGAGAGGACGAGGGACAAGGTGGCGCCCGAGGTCTACGAGCGCCTCGAGGAGGTGAGCGCCCGGATCCGACAGGTGCCGAAGGATGTCGAGCACTACGGGATCATCCATGGCGACTTCCACGATCGCAACTACTTCATGGACGGCCACAACGTCTGGATCTTCGACTTCGACGACTGCGCCTACGGCTACTTCATGTCGGACATCGTCTCGGCCCTGGTCTCATGGATGCGGGGCGGCTACCTCTGGCCCAAGCCGAGGGCAGAGGTCCTCGTCGAGGATTTGGTGCCCTTCTTCAGGATCGGCTACGAGCTGCATCTGCCGTTTCCCGAGGACTTCGATGAGCTCCTCGTGCCCTTCGTGCGCCTTGACCAGCTCCGGTCCCTCTGCATCATCATGAACGTGGATCGCCTCGGCATGGGGTCCGGCAACCTCGAGCGGGCGCGCCAGAGCATGCTCCAGCAGTTCATGGACGATGACTGGAGCGCCGGCTACGACAGGGTGTGCGACCAGCGGGCGCGAGGGGTCTACCTGAAGGGCCCGAGCGCCGCGGCGGACGCGGAGCCGGCGAAGGTCGAGGGCGGCGCCTACGAGGACGAGTTCCTGAGAATCGCCGGGGCCGGCCACGTGACGGCCTGGTTGAAGGATCGGCTCGACACGAACAACGCCGAGGCCGTGGGGGGCAAGCTCGAATCCACGGTCGACGAGGGGGCGGATGCGCTCGTCCTCGACTTCTCGGAGCTCACCTACCTCTCGAGCGCGGGCATCCGCGTCGTCATGCGGCTGCTTCGAAAGCTCGGATCGCTCGAGCTGAGGAACCTTCCGGAGGGCGTGCGCGAGGTGCTCGACGTCACGGGCGTCCTCGACCTCCCGGGCCTCACGGTCGCGTGAGGCCCCGTCGGCCGCGCCATCCGGCGACGCGGACCGACGCGACGCTCGCGCCCTTGCGGTGGCGCGGCGGCCCTCGCTACTCCAAGCCGAGGAGGTCGGCGATGCCGGTGATCTCGAAGACCTCCATGACCTCGTCGGAGGAGCCCTCGACCTTGAGCTCGCCGCCCTTGGCCATGACCTGCTTGTAGGCCACCATGAGCACGCGGAGCCCGGCCGAGGAGATGTAGTCGAGGTTCGAGAAGTCGAAGGTTATCGACGTGACGGCATCGTCGGCGAAGGCCTCGCCGACGGACTTCTCGAACTGCGGAGCCGTGTTGGTGTTGACGGAGCCGCTCACGGCGACCGTGGCGACATCCCCCTCGATGCTGACCTGTGCCTCCATGGGGGCCATCCTTTCTGCTGCGCGATAGGGAACACGGTAGCAGAGCGCCGAGCGGACGGCGGGGGAGAGGTCGCGGAAGGCGAGGGTGGCGCTCGCCCTGGCGAAGCGCGCGGATCTTCGCACGAACGGCACCTCGCGATGGACGAAGGCGCCTCGCCCGTCGCCGTCGGACTCCAGAAGCCCATGGCGATCGCCCGTTCTCTAAGATGGTGATGGAGTCCGGCCGACGGCCCGGATCGCAGCGCGCGGAAGGGGAGGACGGCTCATGTCGGATCAGGGGATCGCCCAGCACGGGGAGACGGTGCGCCTCGTCCTCCCCGCCGACGTCGAGCGCCTGCCCGACGTCGTGGACCCGCTCCAGGAGGCGCTCGCGAGGCTCGCCTGCCCGCATCCCACGGTGGATCAGCTCATCGTGGCCGTGGAGGAGCTCTTCGTGAACGTGGCCCACTACGCCTATCCCGAGGACGAGCGGCCGGGAGAGGTGAGGCTCGCCTACACCTTCGACGAGGTGGGGCCGGCGCCAGGCGGCGAGGCCACGGGCCACGCCGTGACCATCGTCATCGAGGACGAGGGGATCCCCTTCGATCCCGTGGCCAAGCCCGATCCCACCCTTCCCAAGAGCGTCGAAGAGGTGAAGATCGGCGGCCTCGGCATCCTCATGGTCAGGCGCACGATGGACGTCTTCGCCTACGAGCGCCGGGGCCAGACGAACGTGACCACCATATCGAAGCGCTGGTAGGTCCAATCGGCCGGCCGCGTTCCCGAAGCGATGGCAGGCCCATCGCCGCCCGGGGCCGCATGGATCCGCGCCGGCCGGGGAGCCGAAACTGGCAGCGGGTACGACCGTTGCGCTACGCTGCGCGTTCGCACTGGGAACGACCGGATGCCATGGGGTCGAGACGCCGCTGGGGGCCCTGATCCGATACGGTCTGCCGCTCCCTCGGCGTCCCTGCGATAATGGGCCCATAGGTTTCATCGCGACGAAGGAAGTACATGGACGAACAGAGAGAAGACCTCCTGCCCTCCGAAGACGAGGTGGAGGGGCCGCTTCCCGAAGACGATATCGAGGCCCTGCCGCCCGACGTCCCCGAGGACGAGGCGAAGCTCGACATCGACGAGGCCCAGAAGCGCCTCGAGGCCCTCGAGCACGCCGAGCTCTCGGTGGACGCGGCCTTCGCCACGGGCAAGGCCGAGCGGAGCCGCATCACCCGTGCCGCCCAGCTCGACGCGGCAGAGGCGGTGGCCATGGCCGGCGTGGCCATGGAATCGGACGAGGTGGCCGACGAGGCGTTCCGCCTGAACGTCATCGCGAGCCACTCGGGCGACCCGGAGCGCGCGAAGACGGCCCGCAAGCGCATGCGCGCGGCCAACAAGGAGGCCAAGGTCAACCACAAGGCCGCCACGCGCTCGGCCCGCGCCGCCTACGACGCCATCAAGTTCTCCGATCCCAACTCCATGGGATTCATGCGCTTCGTGCAGGTCTACTTCGCGATCGACATCGCGGCGAACATCCTCGTCCTCTTGCTCACGTCGAGGGACATGGTCGCCAACGACGTCACCCAGTTCTTCGACTGGATCATGCTGATCCTCGCGGGCGTGGCCTTCTGGTTCTTCATCAACCGCTACCGCATGGCGAGGCCCTTCGTCATCATGATGGGCCTCATCGGCATCGCCTTCAACGGCATCAAGCTAGGTATCCAAGGCATATTCGATTGGCCCATCCTGATCTTCAACAGCGCCTTCTACATCTTCCTCATCTGCTACTTCATATTCTCCAAGCGCGTGAAGGCGACGATGGTGAACGACCTCGCCAAGAGGACGGGCATCTACGACAAGGAGGGCACGGCCTACCTGGAGCACGGCTGGCCGCTCGTCCGCAACCTCATCATCTACTTCATCGTGTTCTCGGTGCTGGGCCACTGGATGGAAGCGGGCATGTGCCAGTTCATCCGCCTCGGGCTCGTGGAGGGCGAGTACGATCCCACCAACACGATGCTCTGGAGGGACTGGCTCTATCCCTTCCCCATGGAGGGCGCCGCGGTGGTGATCATCGCGCTCTTCCTCTATCCCCTGCTCCAGTGGCTGAAGAAGGCCATCAAGGTCCCCGTCGTGCCCTACATCATCAGCTTCATCTGCAACGCGCTCGTCTGCAGCCTCATCGAGTTCTCGATGGGCCTCATCGTGAACGCCAACCACCAGCTCTGGGACTACTCGACGATGCCCTTCAACATCATGGGCCAGGTCTGCCTGCAGAACGCCCTGGCCTTCGGCGCGGCCTCGTCGATCATCGCCTGGTGGGTCTACCCGCTGCTCCAGCTCTGGGTCTCGCGCGTGCCCGACGCGATCATGAACATCGCCTTCGTGGTCTTCGCGGCGGCAGGCGGCATCCTCTGGTCGCTCTACCTCTTCGATCCGCCCGAGGAGTACGCCTACATCCCCGAGGACGCGCTCACCCAAGAGGCCGTGGAGACCCAGGACCTGCAGCAGACGCTGCAATTGATGGGGATCTCGGTCGATGCGCTCGAAGCGCAGATCGATGCCACGAACTCGCTCGACAAGGGCGTGCTCGAAGAGGAGCTCGGCAACATCCAGCAGTCGCTCGACGCCATGGGCGCCGAGGTGGGCCTCGGCGTGGCGGAGCCGTAGCCGCTCGCGAACGATCGCGAGCGCGAACGATAAGGGCCGGGTCGCTCACGCGCACCCGGCCCTTCGCCATCGCGCCCGAGGCGGCCTATTCGAAGGTGAGGATCTTGTCGAAGCCGGTCATCGCGAAGACATCCATGATCTCTTCGGAGACGCCGGTGAAGACGAGCCGGCCGTCGATGAGGCGCTTCTGCAACGTGACGATGGCGCGGAGGCCGGCCGAGGACACGAAGTCGCAGGCGGAGAGGTCGACCGTGATGTCGTCGGCGCCGTCGTCGACGAGCTTGTCGGTGTAGGCGGTGAACTCGGGGGCCGTGTTCGTGTCGATGCGGCCCTCGACCTCGACGACGAGTCCCGTGCCCTGTTCCCTGGTGCTGAGCTTCATGGCGTCTCCTCGATTCGCGCCGGTTCCAATCCCGGGTTCTCATTCCGGCTGCCCATTCTCTCACAAGAGACGAGCCGCAATGACCGACCGCGCCAGCGGCGAGGCGATCCATCCGCCCGAGGGGAAGGGGTGCTACGAAGTGGAGCGGCGAGCGTCGAAGGGCTCGGTCGGAGCCGCGTTTCGCCGCCGCGAGGCGGTGCGAGAGGCTACGCGCCGTAGGCCGAGGCGCATGGGGGCGGGGGATCGCGCCATGGTTCCAGGTGCTCGGCGCCGTGCGAGGCCCTCCCAGCGCGTCGAGCACCTGGGCCCTTCGAACGAGCTAGATTGGCAGGCGTCTTGAGAGAGGGTCGAGAGCGCGGAGGGGCCGATGGATCTTGATTACCTGCTCATCCTCCAGAACGGGCGCGAGGCCATCGGGGGGATCTTCAACGACTTCTTCATCCAGATAAGCGACTTCTCCAACGGCATCTACGTCTGGGTCATCGCCTGCGTCTTCTTCTGGGCGGTGAACAAGGGGGTCGGCCGCTACCTGTTCATGAACCTAGGGCTCGCGCGCCTCGCCGTGCAGTGGCTGAAGCTCACCTTCACGGTCTATAGGCCCTGGGTGAGAGACCCCGCCATCAAGCCCATCCAGAAGGCGTCGGGCTACTCCTTCCCGAGCGGCCATTCGGTGACCTCCACCACGAACTTCGGCACCCTCATCTACTGCTACCGGCGCTACGTGCCGCTCGTGGTCTTCCTCTGCGCGATGATCGCGCTCACGCTCTTCTCACGGAACTACATCGGCGCCCACACGCCCGAGGATGTGATCGCCGGCTTCGTCGTGGCCGTGCTCGTCGTCATCTTCGCGCCCCACCTCTGGGAGTGGGTCCTGGCCGAGCGCAAGCGCATGGTCTGGCTTCTGGTCGGCGCGGCCGCGCTCACGGCGCTCTTCCTCCTCTACATCAGCCTCAAGCCCTATCCGCTCGATTACGACGCCAAGGGCGGCCTCTTGGTGGATCCCGTGGAGATGCAAGTGGACGGCTGGATGGACGCCGGGCGCTTCTTCGGCGTGGCTTCGGGGATCGCGCTGGAGTTCTTCGCCGTGCGCTTCGAGACCGACGGCGTGCCCGTCATCCAGCGGGTGACGCGCTGCTGCTGGGGGCTCCTCTTCCTCCTGGTCGCCGAAGAGGTGCTCCTGCCCTGGATGACCGAGAGCGGCGCGCTCCCCACGTACTTCTTCGCCTACTGGTTCGAGCTCTTCGCGCTCACGGCCGTGTGGCCGGCGATCTTCAAGTGGTTCGAGCGGCGCCAGGCGAGGAAGGTCGTCGAGGGCGCGATCGCCGTCGGCGCCGACGAGGAGTAGGCGCACCGGACGCCGGCGCCCGGTCGGATGGATCGGCTCTGCCCCGCGAAGGCGCCGCTTCGGCTCGCGCCGCTTCCGACGGGAGGTCCCCTGAGCGCCTCCTCCCACTAGAATTGGGCCCGTAAGCCTGACGATCGAGGGCGGGGAGGGGCGTGGAGCAGAGCGGTCACCCACGTGCGCAGCCCCTTGGCGGAGGGCTCTGGGCCTGCGTCGCCTACTTCTCGGCGATCCTCGCGGCCGGACTGGGCCTTGCGCTCTTCGTCCCCGGGGACGGCTTCGTCTACGACGTGACGCTCGCCTGGGTGCTCGTGGCCATGGGGAGCGCGTCGGTCTCGCTCTGGCTCATCTTCGTTCGCGCGCATGCCGCCCGCGGCTTCATCCTCGCGTCGCTCGGCGTGACGCTCGGGCTCTGGCTCTGCGAGCTACAGTGGGGCGGCGGCATCGGCATCGAAGAAGGGGCGCCCGGCGCGGCGTCCGTGGCGGTCGATGCCGTCTACGGGTGCCTCTCCTTGGCCATCCTCGTCTACGTCGCGCTCTCCCCGTCTGTGCGGGCGACGCTCAGCCTGCCGCTCGGCGAGAGCGCTGGGACGCGCCCCGCGAACGATCCGGACGAGGTCCGCTACTCCTTCGAGAGGCCCTTCTCGTGGCCCTGGTGGCGAAACCTCGGCATCTACTACGCGGCGAGCTCCATCATCGGCCACTGGGGCGAAATCGCCTTCTGCTGGCTCATCGTGCTCGGCATCTTCGACGGCCACTACGACTTCTCGCACGCGCAGCTCTGGCAGGAGTGGCTCTATCCCTACCCGGCGGAGGGCATCGCCGCGGTGCTCTGCGTGGTGGTGCTCTATCCGTTCAAGCAATGGCTGCTCGAGCGGTTCAAGGGCGAGGTCTTTCCCACGCTCGTCGTGAGCTTCTTCGTCATCATGGCGGTCTGCTGCGCCGTGGACTTCCTCACCGGCGTCACCGTGAACTGGGACTACCACCTCTGGGACTACCGCGATCTGCCCTTCAACTTCATGGGGCAGGTGATGCTCCAGAACACGCTCGTCTACAGCGTCATCGCCACCTTCGCGGTCTGGGTGCTCTATCCCTGGGCGGCCCGGCTGCTCCATCGGGCGCGACCCGCCGCAGTGAACGGCGCCTTCTTCGCCTTCGCGGGCGCCTACGCCTTCCTCGAGGTGCTCTACTTCGTGAACGTGACGCCCACGGGCCTCGCCTTCGGCTAGGGGCGGGCCGCCTCCGCGCGCCCGTTGCGGCCCGCCGCGCTTCGCCCACATGGAGCATCGGTGGGGGAGGGGGGCTCGCTTGCCCCGCGAACGGGGGCCGCTACCATTGCGTCGGCACCATGACGTCATCATTCGGGGCGCGCGATCGGCACCGCGAGCGGCAGCCGGGAGCCGCCCTTTTGCAGGAAGGCACCAACCATGAGGATCTGGAAGCGGCTCGGCGCCGTCCCCGCGCTCGCCGGACTGGTCGCCGCAAGCGCGCTCTTCATGCCCGCCATCGCATCGGCCGACCCGTCCGACGTCGGCAAGGAGGTCGTCTCCGTCACGCCCGTCGAGCGACCGAGCGCGGAAGAGCTGGAGGACGGCCTCGTCTCCGCTGGCGACCGCACCGTGCGGATCGCCGAGGACGGCTCGCTCCTCGTCTTCGACGACGCCGATTACACGAGCGACGCCTCGACGCGCCGAATCGGCGGCAGCGCCGTGGCGCAGAGCGCGCGACCCTCGTCCTTCGACCTCCGCGACGCCGCCTTCAACGGCGCCTCGGGCTCCTTCGTGACCTCCATCAAATCCCAGAACCCCTTCGGCGCCTGCTGGGCCTTCGGCGCCGTCGCCGGGGCGGAGACCTCCATCCTCACCGAAACCGGGACGCCCGTCACGGAGGCGGGCGATCCCATCGACCTCTCCGAGAAGCAGCTCGCCTGGTTCTCGATGGTGCCGCTCGCCGATGACGATCCCTCTGGCCAGGGGGGCGAGGGCACCCGCACCAACATCGACGCGTCCGAGCACTCGGGATGGCTCTATAGCTTCGGCGGGAGCGACATCGACGCCACGGCGCTCTTCGCCATGGGCTCGGGCCCCGTCGACGAGGCCGAGAGCCCGCTCTTGACCTACGCGAACGCCGCCGGCGACTACACCGACGAGTACGACTACGCCGAGCCCTCGCCCGATGGTGATTGGAGCCTGCCCGAATCCCTCAGGTTCGCGAGCTCCTACGAGCTGGAGGAGTCCTTCAGCCTGCCCTCGCCGGCCTCCTTCGAGCCAGACCCGGAAGATCCCTCGCTCGAGCGCTACGTCTACAACCCCGAGGGAGTGGAGGCCATCAAGGACCAGCTCCTCGCCGGGCGGGCCGTGGGCATCGGCTTCTGCTCGGACGCCTCGAAGCCTCACGACGAGGATGAGTTCCGCTACCTCGACCTCGACACCTACGCCCACTACACCTACGAGAGCCCGCGCGAGGGCGCCGAGGGGGGCTTGACCAACCACTTCGTCTGCATCGTCGGCTACGATGACGGCTACTCCCGCGAGAACTTCCTCGACGGCCATGAGCCGCCTGCCGACGGCGCCTTCATCGTCAAGAACAGCTGGGGCTCGCTCGATTCCCCCTACGGCAACCAGAGCGACTGGGGCATCGATGGGAGCGGGTACTTCTACCTCTCGTACTACGACAAGAGCATCGGCCAGTGCGCGGCCTACGACTTCGTGACGGAGGCCGACGACGACCTCGCCTACGGCCCATCGGAGGCCGTGTCGCGCCACCAGTACAGCTTCACCAACAACTCCGTCGAATCCATCCGCTACAAGGGCGTCGTCTCCATGGCCAACGTCTTCGCCATGGATGAGCCGTCGCTCGTGAGGACCGTCTCCCTCACGACCTCCAGCTTCGGCGCGCGCGTGCGCTTCGACCTCTATCGACTGCGCGAGGGGGCCGTGGATCCCACCGACGGCGAGCTCGTATGGTCCAGGGACGAGACCTTCCCTCTGGGCGGCTTCCACAGGGTGGAGCTGGAGGCGCCGCTCGCGGTCGACGCGGGCGAGCGGTTGGGCCTCGTCTGCACGGTGAAGCTCGACGGCAACCGCTCCGAGCTCGCGATCCCCATGGACCCTTCCCGGGTGATGGCGGAGGTCGATGAGCCCGACCCCGACTGGCAGGTGTGGAGCGAGGTCGTGGTGAACCCGGGCGAGAGCTTCTACGGCTCGCCCGAGCGCCAGGTGGAATACAGCGACGGCTCCTACGTCTACGAGGGCTACGCGTGGCACGATCTGGCGATCGCGAACGCCGAGGAGATCGCCGCCGCCGAGGCCGTCCTCGACGAGGCCGGCGCAGACGGCCTCATCGCCGCGCGCGATGCCGCGTGGAGCGCCTGGACCGCCCTCGACGAGACCGATCCGGGCTATGAGGGCGCGAAGAGCGCCTACCGCGACGCGCAGTCCGCCCTCTCGGAGGCCATCGGGCGCGTCATGGGCCCCGCGGACATGGCCCTCTACACTCAGGACAACTTCCCCGTGAGCCTCACGACCATCCCCTGGGACCCGAGCGATGTCCCCCAGGCGCCCACGGTCGATGTGCTCCGGCTCTACAACCCCAATTCCGGCGAGCACCTCTACACGACGAGTGCCGCGGAGAGGATGGCCCTGGTCGAAGGCGGCTGGAAGGACGAGGGCGGGGCCTGGGTGGCGCCCGCGCGCTCGAACACGCCGGTCTGGCGGCTCTACAACCCCAATTCCGGCGAGCACCTCTACACGGCGTCCTCGGTGGAGCGCTCGGCGCTCCGCGACCTCGGCTGGAAGGACGAGGGCGTGGCCTTCCATTCGGAGAACGGCCACACGCTGGGCGTCTTCAGGCTCTTCAATCCCAACGCCACCGGCGTGGGCGCCCACCACTTCACGACGAGCCAGTCCGAGCACGACGCGTGCGTGCGCAACGGCTGGCGATCCGAGGGCGTCGCCTGGTACGGGCGCTAGCCCACGGATCAGCGAGGCCCGGCGCCAGGGCCTCCATGGCCTAGAATCGCTGCCATGGCGATTCTGGCGAGCTTGGATAGGGTGGGCGTCGAGTGGCCCGCCAAACGGGTGCTCGATGGCATCTCCCTCGGCGTCTACGAGGGGGAGCGGATCGGCGTCGTCGGACCCAACGGCGAGGGCAAGTCGACGCTCCTCGGGGTGCTCGCGGGCAACGTCGCCCCCACTGACGGACGCGTGGTGCTTCGCCACGGAACGCGGGTGGGGCTCCTCGGCCAAACGGACGCGCTCGACGATGACGGGAGCGTCCGAGAAGCGCTCTTCGGCGACGCTCCCGACTACGAATGGGCGGCTTCCGCGCGCATACGGGAGATCCTCGACTCGCTTCTCGGCGATGTGGGGTTGGATCGGCGGGTGGGAGAGCTCTCGGGAGGCGAGCGCCGGCGCGTGGACCTGGCCCGGCTCCTCTGCGGCGAATGGGATCTGCTCCTCCTCGACGAGCCCACGAACCACCTCGACGTCATCGGCATCGACTGGCTCGCCCAACACCTCGCCTCGCGCTGGCCGGCGGGGGAGGGGGCGCTCGTCTGCGTCACCCATGACCGCTGGTTCCTGGATGCCGTCTGCGACGGCATGTGGGAGCTCCACGACGGGTCCATCGACGCCTTCGAGGGCGGCTTCTCGGCCTACATGCAGCAGCGCCTGGAGCGCGACCGGCAGGCGGAGCGCGCTCGCATCAAGCGGGCCAACATCCTTCGCCGAGAGCTCGCCTGGCTCGCCCGGGCGCCTCAGGCCCGCGCCACCCGACAGAAGTTCCGCAAGCGGGAGGCCGAGGCCCTCATCTCCGATGTGCCGGAGCTGAGGGATGCCGTCACGCTCAGGCGAGCTGCCGTCGCCCGGCTCGGCAAGCAGGTCTTCGAGCTCGAGGGCGTGGCCAAGTCCTATGGCGCGCGCGTCATCCTCTCCGACGTCGATTGGATCATCGGGGCGGGAGACCGCATCGGGATCATAGGGGCGAACGGCGCCGGCAAGACGACGCTCCTCGATATCATCTGCGGCGTCGAGGAGCCGTCCCGCGGCATCGTCAAGCGCGGCAAATCGGTGCGGCTGGCGCGCGTGAGCCAGCATCTCGACCTCCTGGCGGGACGCGAGGGCGATACCGTCGATCGGCTGCTCTCGGACTTCAAGAGCCATCTCGTCATGGGAGGGGAGGAGGTCACCTCCCGCTCGGTGCTGGAATCGCTCGGCTTCGCCGGCAACGACTTCCTCACGCGCATCGGCGAGCTCTCGGGCGGTCAGAGACGCCGCCTCGCCATCGCCTGCGCCCTCATGGAGGAGCCGAACGTGCTCGTGCTCGACGAGCCGGGGAACGACCTCGACGTCGACATGCTGGCGGCTCTGGAGAGCGTGCTCGACGGCTGGCCGGGGACGCTGCTCCTCGTCACCCACGACCGCTACCTCATGGAGCGGGTGACGGACGACGTCTACGCCGTGCTCGAGGGTTCGCTCCGCCATCTGCCCGGAGGGGTCGATGAGTTCCTGAGACTTTCCCGACGCTCTCCCGAGGGTTCGCACCCCGCTAGGGACGATGGCGCCGCGAACGTTCAGCCTCCGGTCGAGACTTCCAATCCTCCGGAGGCTCTGAACTCTCAAGGCGAACCGAGCCTTTCGAATGCCGAGCGGCGGGATGCGAAGCGGCGCTTCGATGCCATCGAGCGGAAGGTCTCCAAGCGAAGGGCCGCGCTCGCCGATGCGAGAGCGGCGCTCGAGTCGGCTGATCCCACCGACTACCAGCGCCTGCTCGACCTCCAGGCGGCGGTGGATGCGGCTGCGGGGGAGCTCGCCTCGCTCGAGGACGCCTGGCTCGATCTGGCGCTCCTTCTCGACGAGGACGTCGGATAGCCGCGCGTAGCCGAAACGGCGCATCCCCATCGCCCGCGGGGGCGTCACGCATCCCAACGGCAGCGGGCGAGGTCCACGTGGGTGCCATCGACGAAGGGCACGCCCTCGTGCTCCAGGAGGGCGCGCTGCATCCCCGCCCCGCCGAATCCGAAGCGCTCCGCCAGCGACCCATCGGCGAAGACCACCCTGTGGCAGGGCGTGACGATGGGCTCGGGGTTGCGATGGAGGGCCTGTCCCACGAAGCGCGCCGCGCGCGGCGCCCCTGCCAGGCGCGCCACCTGCCCATAGGTTGCGACGCGGCCGCATGGGATCCGCCTCACGACCTCGTAGACGCGCTCCGAGAGGGGAGCGCCCTCCGCATCCGGTGCCACGGCCCGAGCGCCTCCCCGCTAGCTCATGAGCATCGTCACGAGGGCTTCTGTGAGCATGGGGCCGCCGAGAACCCACCCGAGGAAGAAGCAGATGAGGCCCCCGATGCCGACCCAGAGGGCCATGTTCTGGGCGTATTCGATCTCCTCGTCGCCGATCTTCGTCTCGATGCCCTGGCTCCGATACTGATCGACGAAGGCCCGATTGAGATGGGAGCCGAAGCTCTTCACGCAGGCATAGATCAGCAGCGCGCAGGCGGCCCAGAGAAAGAGGACCGCGTACCACGGCGCGCCGATGAACATGCCCTGGATGGCGAGGGCGAGGGCGCCGCACGCTCCGAGAAGCGAGACGACCAGGACGATGATCCGCACGGCCTTGTTCATGGCGATCCCTTGGGTCCAGCCGATCGACAGCGACTATGATAGTCCGCAGCTCGGCGCTCTCAGCGAAAGGAACCGCCATGGCCGACGCAACCGCGCCCCTTTCCATCAACCCCGAAACCACCGCCCTCCTCGTCATCGACGTCCTCGAGGGGAGCTTCCTCGGCACCGACATGACCAAGGAGAACGAGGCCTTCGGCGCCGCCTGCGCCAAGGTCGTCCGCGCCTGCCGCAAGGCGGACATCCCCGTCATCCATTGCGACGATGCGCACATCCCCGGCATCGACCATGAGCTCGAGCTCTGGGGACCGCACGGCATGGTCGGCACCGAGGCCGACCGGCCGGCGAGGCTCCTCGGCGACTGCGCCCGGGACCTCATCGTTCCCAAGCGCCGCTATTCGGGCTTCTTCGAGACCGACCTCGACCTCACCCTGCGGGAGCTCGGCGTAGCGACCGTCATCGCGATCGGCGCCGATACGAACATCTGCGTGCTCCACACGCTCGCCGACGCCTTCTACCGCAACTACCGCTCCATCGTGGTGGAGGACGCCACGATGACCTTCCTCTGCGGCACCCAGGAGGGCGCGCTCGAGCACATCCGGAAGTGCTTCGGCTCCGCGGTCGTGAACTCCGACGAGCTGATCCGCGCGCTGGATTCCGCCGACACGGGGAAGGCCGCCCGGCTCTTGGAAGAGCGCGAAGCCGTCGCGGCCGACGAGCTGGGATAGCGCATCGGGAAGGCGGCATCGCTCGAGAGCGCGTCCGAAAAGCGCATCGCGGGCACGGGCACGGAGCGCCGTATGTGCTAAGATTCACTCTCGCCGAGCCGAAAGGCGCGCGCGACGGGACGTGGCGCAGTTTGGTAGCGCACTTGACTGGGGGTCAAGGGGTCGCTGGTTCGAATCCAGTCGTCCCGACCAGAACCTGCGAGGCCAGGGGCCGAGAGCCTCTGGCCTCTCCTCGTATCTCAAGGGGGCGGCCCGAAGCGCCTGCCGGCGCCTGCCGCGGAGCTCCGGGCGCTAGGACTTCCGCTTGACGTCCAGCGCGGAGATCTCGGCGTCGAGGTCGGCGAGGCGCTCGTCGAGGTCGTCCCCCTCCGAGCTCGACGCCTGCGCCCGGCTCTCCCCGTCGAGCGCCTCCGGCCGGGCGTTCGCCTCGACGAGCCGCTCGTCCACCGATGCGGGGGAGCTCTTCTTCCGCGCCTTTCGCAGGGCATCGCGCGTCGACGGGTCGTGACGGAGGTCCTTCAGCTGCTTGTCCATCGCGGCGACCTCGCGCTGCCTCTCGCGGAGCCGGCGCGTGGTCACGTCGGAGGCGTCCATGCCGATGCCCAGCTTGCCCTGCGCCCGGACGATCATGGAGAGCACCATGAGGAAGGCCATGATGGCGGCGTTGCCGGCGGCCGAGATGAACGAGATGTAGCCGGATCCCGGCAGCGAGAAGGTGCCGGAGATGAAGCCGCCCACGAGATTCAGGGAGGCCAGGCAGAGCCCCGCGACCGAGAGGACGATCGCGGGCAGCGTGAGGTCGGGATTCTTGGCGCCCACGCGACCGAAGATGCCCGTCGCGACGAAGTAGCCCCCCAATAGAGCGACCGAGAGGCCCATGGAGGCGACCTCCCAGGCCACTTGGCTCCCCGAGGCGCCGCTCATGCCCTGGGCAGCGAGGGCATCGACGACGCCCGCCTGAGAATCGGGGCTCATGCCGACCGTGAAGGCGGCGACGATGACGATGACTCCCGCGGCGAGCACGATCGCGCCCATGACGATGGCGACGGTCGAGAAGACCTTGAGGGCCCTCTGGTAGACGGACATGGCGCTCCTTTCACGCAGCGCCCAATCATAGGGGATGGGAGCGCCCGAGGGCCCGCGTCCGGTACGGCCCACGAAATGCCCTTCACTCCGAATCGGAGTGCGAGGGCTGCGCTACCATGGGGCTTCGATGGCATCCACGACGAAAGGGCTCGGGGGCTCCGTGCGCATCCGCTACTTCGAGGAGAAGATCAACTCCGCCGACCCGTCGGCGCCCCTCGGCTCGGCGAACAACCCCTCGATGAAGGTCTTCACCGTCGCGAACGTCATCACCTTCTGCCGGATCATCCTCACGATCGTCTTCTTCTTCCTCTTCATCAACCGGGTGAACCGCATCGCCTGCCTCGTCATCTACGCCGTCGCCGCGCTCACGGACTTCGTCGACGGCCAGGTGGCGCGCCGGACCCAGACCGTGAGCTGGATCGGCAAGCTCATGGATCCGGCGGTCGATCGCCTGCTCCTCTTCACGGGCGTCGTGGCGCTCTGCTGGGTGGGGGAGCTCCCCGTCTGGGTGCCGGTGCTCGTCATCGGTCGCGACGTCTACCTCGGCATCGGCATGATCCTTCTCACCGGCGTGCGCCGTCGGCCCCTCGACGTGCTCTTCATCGGCAAGGTCACCACGGCGCTTCTGCTCTTCGGCTTCTGCCTCTGCCTCTTGGGCGTTCCGCAGGTGCCGGGACTCGGCCTCATCGACGTGCCCTGGCTCCCGGTCCTGAACGCCCAGGGCGGGTCGCTCGGCCTTCTCTTCGTCTACGCGGGCTGCGGCTGCACCATCGCGACCGCCATCATGTACACGCTCGAGGGTCTGCAGCTCAAGCGCGACAGGGACGAGGGGCGCCTCGAGGGCGTCGCCCCGAGCGTACCGCGCGAGGACGGCTGAGCCATGGGGCGCGTCTGGCGGGCCCTTGCGGCCCTGCTCCTGGGACTCATCGTCATCGTCTCGCCGCGTCCGGCCTCGGCCGACCCCGCCCTCATCGAGGCCCAGGGCGCCCTCGTCATGGATGAGAAGGGCGACGTGCTCTACGAGCTCGACGGCGATGGGATCTTCGCGCCGGCCTCGATCACCAAGGTCATGACGGCCATGGTGGCCCTCGATTCGGGCGTGCCCCTCGATACGCCCGTGAAGGTGACCAAGGTCGAGTTCCCGGACTTCCCCTATGCCCAGCTCTCGGATCTTCCCGTGGGGGCGACCTTCTCCTTCGGCGACCTCTTGAAGGTGATGCTCGTCTATTCGGCCAACGACTGCGCCGTCATGGTGGCGAACGAGGTGTCCGGTTCGGAGGCCGCGTTCTGCAACCTCATGAACGCGAAGGCCCGCGAGCTGGGCATGGGGTCCTCGCACTTCGCGAACACCCACGGCCTCGAGGCCGAGGGCCACGTGTCGAGCCCCAAGGACATCACCGTGATGGGCCGCTATGCGCTCACCCACTACCCCTTCATCGCGCAATGGGTGCGCACGGAGCAGGTGACCGTCGCCGACAGCGAGGGCGCCGAGTTCACCTACGACTCAACGGACGAGCTCCTGGGCGCCTACCCCGGTGCGATGGGCATCAAGACGGGCTCCGTGGACGCCGGCGTCACCTTCCTCGGCGCCGTGCGCCAGACCAACACGACGCTCTATTCCACGGTGCTCGGCTGCGCCAGCTCCGAGGGGCGCTGGGCCGATACCCGCGCGCTCTGGGATTGGGCCTACGGCACCTACGAGCACAGGGTCGTGGCCGGCCCTGAGATCGTGGAGCTCCGCTGGGACTATCCGCTCCGCTTCGGCTGGGACATCTGCGCCACGGCCCCCGCCGACGTGACGGGGCTCATCTGGCCGTGGGGAGGTCCCGTGGCGTCGGAGCGCGTCTTCATCGCTCCCGATCTGGCGCCCACCGGGGGAGAGCAGGTGGGCATGGGCCGATGGATCCAGGGGGACAGGCAGGTGATCGCCTGCGAGTTCAGGGCCGATCGCCTGATGAAGTCGCCCGCTTTGAGCCTCGAGCCCTCCCGGCTCGGACTCAGCGTGCGCGGAATCGAGGTCTAGATGGCAGAGAAGCCGCACGCGATAGGGGAGGACTCCGAGCGGGAGTCGAGCTGCGCCCGGCGAGCCGACGAACGGCTTCGCGAAAGAGCCTGGCCGCTGGCCGTGGAGCACGAGCTCCTGCGCGCGCAAGCGGGCGCGCTTCGCGATGGCACGCCCTTCGTCGAGCGCTACGGCGAGGGCGATGGCGAGTGGAACGCGCCCATCGAGGGCTGCGCCCTCGCGGACATGAGCGACCTCTCGTCGATCCTCATCGGCGGCGAGGGCGCGCGCTCCTTCGCCTCAACCGTCTTCAGCGCAGCGGCTCCCATGCCCGGCAGCTGCGCCTTCGCCCTCGCGCTCTCCGGCGACGGCACCGTCATAGCCCCCGCGCTCATCGGGGGGATCGACGCGGAGGATTTCATCGTCTGGGTGCCCGCGGGGCTGGCCGAGGGCCTCAGGGCCTGGCTCGAAGCGATGAGGGCCCTCAAGGGGATGCCGGCCGAAGACGGCAGCCGCGAGTCGCTCTGGCCAGAGGTGGAGCTGGACGATCCGGTCTCGGGCCTGGTCACGCTCGCCATCGAAGGCCCTGAGGCACGGATGGTGCTCGACGACTACCTGGCGGACGATACCGAGCTTCCCCGAGCGGGCGCCCTCGCGCGCCTCGAGCTCGACCGCATCGTCACCACCTGCGTGGGACTTCCCTGGCCCGAGGACGCCTGGCTCGTCATCCTGCCTTCCCCGGCGGCCCCCGTCATCTGGCGGAGCCTCCTGTCGTTCCCCCAGGTGACGCCCGTGGGAACCCCCGTCATCTGGGGCCGCCTCGTCGAGGATCGGGAGGGCCTCAAAGCCTACTTGGAGGCGCCCATCCGACCCTTCGCGCCGAAGGAGCTCGGGCTCGAGGGGCTCCTTCGCCCAGAGGGCGGCTTCATCGGCGCCCGTGCCCTCGGCATCGGCGCCTAACCCGTAGACTTCGAACCGGGGCCCGCTCTCGCGGACCCCACCGCGCGCAAAGGAGAGCCCATGGCCTACGACACCTCGCCATTGCCCTTTCCCATAGAGGGACGCAGGAGCTACGACTTCGAGACGCGCCTCGACCGCTCCCTCGAGGGCTCCGCCAAATGGGCGCTCATGTACGAGCAGGACGAGGATGTGCAGCCGGGCGTCGTGCCGTTCTCCATTGCCGACATGGAGTTCCGGACTGCGCCCCAGATCGTGCGGGCCATCCAGGAGACCGCCGCCATCGCCACCCTCGGCTATACGCAGGCCACCGACGACTACCTCGACGCGGTCCTGGGCTGGCAGTTCCGCCGCCACTCCTGGACGCCCTCGCTCGATTGGCTCGTCCAGACGCCGGGCGTCGTGGACGCGCTCTTCACCGCAGTCAAGGCGTTCACGCAGGTGGGCGATGGCGTCATCATCCAGACCCCGGTCTATCCGCCCTTCTATCGCTGCGTCCTCGAGACGGGCCGGCGCGTCGTCGAGAACCCGCTTCTCCACGAGGAGGGGCGCTACCTCATGGATTTCGAGGGCCTCGCCGAGCTCGTGAAGGATCCGTCCAACCGGCTCCTCATCCTCTGCAGCCCCCATAACCCGGTGGGACGCGTCTGGACCGAGGGCGAGCTCCGTCGCCTCGTGGAGCTCTGCATCGCCCATGACGTGTTCATCGTCTCCGACGAGATCCACGACGACCTTATCATGCCCGGCTGCCGCCATGGCCACACCACCATCATGAAGGTCATGAAGTCGGGCGAGTTCGAATGGGCGATGACCTGCACCGCGCCCTCCAAGTCCTTCAACATCGCCGGGCTCCAGTGCTCGAACATCTTCATCCAGAACCCCAGGATGCGAAGCGACTTCACCAACGAGCTCGCCAAATCGGGCTTCCACAGCCTGAACGCGCTCGCCTACAGGGCCTGCCAGGTGGCCTACGACGAGTGCGAGGGGTGGCTCGAGGAGCTCATCGCCATCGTCTGGGAGAACTACCAGCTGGTGAGGGAGCACCTCGCAGCCAGCCACCCGTGGGTGAAGGTGACCGATATGGAGGGCACCTACCTCGCCTGGCTCGACCTCACGGCCGCCGGCAGGGATCCGAAGGCCCAGGAGCGGATCTTGCGGGCCCACGGCCTCTTCTTCGACGAGGGGCCGATGTTCGGCGACCTCGGGAGGGGCTTCGAGCGCTGGAACCTCGCCTGTCCGACCTCCGTCATCGAAGAGGCCCTGCCGAGGCTCGATGCGGCCCTTCGAGAGCTCGAACGATAGGGGGCGCCGTGTACGCCATAAGAACCGCCGCCGCCCCCGAGCCCCTCGGCGCCTATTCCCAAGGGGCATCGGCCGCCCGCTACGTCTTCGTCTCGGCGCAGCTGCCCCAAGATCCGCTCACCGGCGAGGTCATCGAGGCCTCGGTGGGGGCCATGGCCGCCCGGTGCCTCATGAACGTGGAGGCGGTGCTCCAAGACGCCGGCCTCTCGTTGGATGACGCCTGCTCCCTCACCGTGTGGCTCACCGACCTCGCCGACGTCCAAATCGTGAACGAGGTGCTCGCCGAGCGCCTCTCCAAGCCCTATCCGGCCAGGAACGTCGTCGGCGCCGCATCGCTGCCGTTGGGCGCCCCGATACAGGTATCGGCCGTGGCCTGCAGGTAGCCTCCCCGCTATCATGGGAGCGTAACGCTCATCCGAAGCTGGAGGCGCGAGGTTCATGGCTGACCTGAGGCATGAGGGCGAGAACCCTACGACGATATTCAAGATGCCCTCTGCGGACGAGACGGTTCCCGACCTGCTCAGCCCCGATCGGCTGCCCAATCCCACGCTGAGCATCGTCAAGGGGCCGCACACCGGCACGACGTTCGTGCTCGACACCCCACTCGTGACCATCGGGCGCGACCCGTCGAACAACGTCTTCCTGAACGACATGACGGTCTCGCGCCATCACGCCCGCCTCGAGCTCTCGCCGGGCAAGGCCATGCTCGAGGATCTCGGATCGCTCAACGGCACCTGGGTGAACGGAGCCATCGTGAACCGAGCCGCCCTCGAGGACGGCTCGACCATCCAGATCGGCACGTTCAGGATGGTTTACCACACCACGCAGAGCACGAGCCGGATACCCGCGGAAGGGTAGCGAAGGTTCTCCATGGCTCAAGGGGGCACCATCACCATCGGCAAGGTCGTCAAGCGCCTACAGGGCTCTTATCCCGACCTCACCGTGTCGAAGGTGCGCTACCTCGAGGAGGAGGGGCTCCTCGACCTCGAGCGGACGGCGGGCGGCTACCGGCTCTTCAAGCCCTCCGATGTGAAGCGCCTCGAGACCATCCTCTATCTGCAGAAAACCCGCTTCCTGCCACTCTCCGTCATCAAGGAGGAGCTCGACGGCAACGGAACCGGCATGGGCGGCGTGAACGCCTATCCGCAAGCCGTCGTCGACACCGAGGACGTCACCGAGCGGCTCCATCCCATAGAGCGCATGCCCGAGCTCCTGGGCGTCTCGGTGAGCTTCGTCCAATCGCTCGCGCAATGCCAGCTCATCGAACTCAAGCGCTCGCCGAAGGGCAGGGACCTCGTCGACGGCCACGACTTCGCGCTCATCCGGAGCGCTGAGGCGCTCCATCGCTTCGGCATCGAGCCCAGGAACCTCAAGCAGTACGTCATGGCCGCCAATCGCGAGAGCTTCCTCTTCGAACAGGTGCTCTCGTATTTCGGCCAGAAGAGGGGAGAGTCGCCCGAAGCTGCCTGGGAGGAGCGCAACCGCGCGTTCGACCAGATCCTCGCGCTCACGGGCAACGTCCGTGCGGCGCTCATACGAAGGAACCTCAAGAACAGCCTGAGAAGGCCGACGGAGCGGTCGTCGGCTGACTGACGTCGATCCGATGATGCGGGCGCTCACAGGTGGCGTCTGCGGGAAGGGGAGAGCATGGGCGCGAACTTCGATTACGAGAGCCTCATCGTCGACATCCCGGACTATCCGGAGCCCGGCGTCGTCTTCAAGGACATCATGCCGCTCCTGGGAGATCCCCAGGGCTTCGCCTGCGTGATCGACGAGCTCGTCGACCACTACATCGGCAAGGGCATCACGAAGGTCATGAGCGCCGAAGCCCGGGGGTTCCTCCTTGGCTCCGCCATCGCCTACAGGCTCTCTGCGGGCTTCGTCGCCGCCCGCAAGCCGGGAAAGCTGCCGCGCGAGGTCTACAGCCAAACGTACGCGCTGGAGTACGGCACCGATGAGCTGCAGATCCACAGGGATTCGCTCGGCGCCGGCGATCGCGTGATCATCGTCGACGACCTGCTCGCCACCGGAGGCACGGCCGTGGCCTGCGCTCGGCTCGCAGAGCAGGCGGGCGCCAAGGTGGTCGGTTTCGGCTGCATCATGGAGCTGGCTTTTCTTAACCCTAGAAAGCTTTTGGCCGACGAAGTGGGGGGTACGGAGCTCTTCTCCTTGGTCAAGGTCGATTGACAATGTCACCATATCGTTTGCGTATGGTGTGGCTGCCGGTTCGCGAACGCACCGCATGGGAAGGTGAAGCGAATCGCGCAGCGGGAGTCTGGGGTCTGATGGTGCGCGGATCCCATCCCCGCGATCGGGGGAAGCGGCTCTGAAGGGCGAGCGAAGGGATTCCATGGACGTCAAGGCGATCCGAAGGGCCATTGGAGCGACTGCGAGCTCCCTGGCCGTAGCGGCGGCGATCCTCACCGGTTCCGCTGCCCCGGCTCTCGCAGATCCCGCTTCCGCGGAAGAGCTGCCCCTCTACTACCTCGAGAATCCCAACACGGGAGAGGGCTTCTTCACGACGGACAGGAACGAGCGCAACGTCCTCGACGGCATCGGCTGGAACTACGAGTGGGTCGCCCTCTACGTGCCGAGCGAGTCCGCGCAGCCCGTGTATCGCCTGTACAACCCCAACAACGACGACCATCTCTTCACGCTCGATGAGAACGAGTACAACACGCTGCCGACGCTCGGGTGGGTTCAGGAGGGCGTGAAGTTCCATTCGGCGGACTCGTCGGGCACTCCGATGTATCGCCTCTATATTCCCTACATAACGACCGCCGGCGCCCATATCTACTCTACGGACTATACGTGGGCGAATTCCCAGAGCTGGAAGGGCTGGCAGTTCGAGGGCGCCAAGTGGTGGGGGACGCGCGGCAAAGATTCGATGAGCGAGGCCGAGCGCTACCAGGGTCGCTTCGGCTATCCCGATATCGACCCCTCGGCCGCCGACCCCTTGCCCCCGGAGCAGAACGAACCGCAAGATCCCGTGGAGGACGTCGTCGCGCCCGGCGATGGCCATCCCGAGGTCCTCGCCTATGCGCGCGAATGGCTCGGCTGGCCCTACGTCTCCAGCGGCGAGAGCCCTGAAGAGGGGGGCTTCGACTGCTCCGGGCTCACCTGGTGGGTCTACCGGCACTTCGGCGTCGACCTGCCGCGCACCACGTGGGAGCAGATCCAGTGGCTGAAGGACCACGGAACCTGGACGAGCGACGTCGGCCAGCTCAAGCCCGGCGACATCGTCGCCATGAGCGGCGGCGGCCATGTGGCGCTCTTCGTGGGCATGGATCCCGTCACCGGCCGCTATATGATGATCGACGCGCCATCGCCTGGCAGAGCGGTTCAGGAGCGCGAGCTCTATTCCCTCTACTACGGTGGGTTCATGGGCGGTGGTTCCGTCCTCTAGCCGCATTCGAGCGCGCTACGGCGATGACCGGTCGCTCCGTCGATTCATCCATTCCCTTCAAGGCATGCCGTCGCGTCCGTCGTCTTTCGCGGCTGGGGAATCGCTCGCGGCTGCGCGGGCGGAGGCTCCAATTCGAACCTCTTGGAACCGGAGGACATGGCCCAACGTGCCGCGGTGGCCGCCACGCTGCGCGATCGCGTCGAGCGCGCAGGTGCACCCATGCGAGGAGCCGCTCCTCATCCCCGAGGCACCCGCAGAGGGCAAGGTCGAGGACGAGGAGCTCGCGGTCGTCGCCGGCGGGTGTAGCTGCGGATTCCTCTACTTTACATAAGATATATTATCGTATTTTCAGATGACGATGGCCCCGAGGTAGAGCGCGGCGCTCGTGGCCGCGATGGCGCCATCGGCCGCCGCCGTGATGATCTGGCGAAGCGGCTTCTCACGCACATCGCCCGCCGCGAAGAGCCCGGGCGTGAAGGTCTCCATGGCCTCGTTCGTCTGGATCTCGCCGTTGGCGTTCATCGAGGCGAGTCCCTCGGCCAGCGCCGACGTGGGGATGTTGCCGATGAAGACGAAGACCCCAAAGGAACCCGGCTCATGCTCCTCGACCCACCGCCTGCCGCTGACTGTATTTTCTAGCGTTAAGCTTCTCGGGAGCATCTCGCCCGCCATCGAGACGATTCGCGTGTTGTAGCGGATCTCGACCTTGGGGTGCTCCACGACCTTGGCGATGAGCGACGGCTGGGCTCTCAGGTGGTCTTTGCGCACCACCATCACGACCTTGCTCGCGAACCGCGTGAGGAACTCGGCCTCCTCGCAGGCGGTGTTGCCGCCACCCACCACGTAGCAGAGCTTGTCCTTGTAGAACATGCCATCGCACGTGGCGCAGTAGGAGACGCCATGGCCACGGAAGAAGTCCTCGCCCTCGAAGCCCGCGGGTCTGGGCGTTCCACCCGAGGCGAGGATGACCGCCCTCGATTCGTAGGTCTCGCTCATGCCGTCGAGCTGGAAGCGCCCTCGCACATCGTCGTAGACGAGTCGCTCGATGACGTCGAGCGAGAACCGTGCCCCGAGATGCTCCGCATGGGCGTGCATCCTCTCGGCGAGCTCGTAGCCCGTCACATCCTCGATGCCGGGATAGTTGTCCACCAAGTCCGTGAGCCCCAGCTGGCCGCCGAAGGTGCCCTGCTCGACGGTGAGGCAATCGAGGGCGGCCCGGTCGGCATAGATGGCGGCGGCGAGCCCTGCGGGTCCGGCTCCGACGATCACCAGGTCATGGGTCCTCATCCTCGAACATCCCCTCTCGGCTCATTCCCAGCCACCCGTACAGGTTCGTTGCTACCCAAAACGGTGCGATTCGCTCAAATGGGACGGGGCCCGGGCGCATGGCCGCAGACCCCGTCGACGGATTCGCTTTGCGGCCCCCGTCAGCTGATGAGGAACATCACCAGGAAGGCCACGGCCGCCACCCACATGAGGGGCTTCACCTTCTCCGATTGGCCGGTGCACACGGCCACCGCGATGTAGCCGATGAAGCCGAGGCCGATGCCGGTGGAGATAGAGTAGGTGAGCGGGATGCCCGCCACGATGAGGAAGGACGGGATGCCGGAGAGGACGTCCGTCCAGTCGATGTCGGCGACCTGATCCATCATGAGGTAGCCCACGAGCACGAGGGCGCCCGCCGTGGAGGCAGAGCTCACGACCGCGATGAGCGGGGCGAAGAAGGCCGCGATGAGGAAGAGCACGGCCGTCGTGATCGACGTGAGCCCCGTCCGCCCGCCGTCGGCGGCACCCGATGCGGCCTCGACGAAGGTGGTGATGGAAGAAGCGCCCAGGAAGCCCCCGATGGCAGCGGAAGCGGAGTCCACGATGAGGATCGGTCGGATATCCTCGATGCGGCCATCGGAGGTGAGGAAGTCGCCCTGCTTGGCCACGGCGAAGGCGCTGCCCATCGTGTCGAAGAAGTCGCTCATCATGAGCGAGAAGGCGAACATGAGCAGAAGCGGGCTCAGAAAGACCTGCAGTATGGCCATCATCCCCTGCCCGTTGTCCTGGAACGGAGCTGCGAAGGTGGTGAAGTCGAGCCAGGAGACCACGCCGGTGGGCAGGACGGTCACCCCCAGCGGGATCCCGACGACCACGGCGATGAGGATGCCGAGGAGGATGCTTCCGGGCACCTGCAGGCAGTAGAGCACGATCGTCGAGATGATCGAGATGATGCCGACGATGTAGTTGGGGTCGGTCACGGCGCCCATGGTGATGAGGGTCGAGTCGTCGTTCACGACGATCGAGCCGTTGATGAGGCCGATGAGCGCGATGAAGAGGCCGAGACCGGCTGCGATCGCATGGCGAAGCGGCGTCGGGATGGCATCCATGATGGCCTCGCGCAGGCCGCAGAGCACCAGGATGAGGATGACGACGCCCTCGACGAAGACGACGGCCATGGCCGTCTGCCAGCTCCCGCCGGTGACCTCGGTGAGCGTGAAGGCCACGACGGCGTTGATGCCCATGCCGGAGGCGCAGGCGAGCGGCCGATTGGAGCAGATGCCCATGAGGAAGGTCGCGATGGCGGCGCCGACGCAGGTAGAGGTGACGGCGGCGGCCAAGGGTATGCCCGCGGCCTCGAGCAGCGCCGGGTTGACGGCGATGATGTAGGCCATGGCGAGGAAGGTCGTGAGGCCGGCGCGCATCTCCTGGCCGACGGAACTCCCCCTCTCGCCCAAGTGGAAGAACCCTTCCATGACGCTCCTCTCTTGGCGGCGAGTCCCCCCGAGCTCGCTACGGCCGGATCCTCAGTCTCGCCCTAGTCGGTGCCGCTCGAACCGAACCCCCCTGCGCCTCGATCGGTCTCGTCCAGGGTCTCGGCCTCCACGATCTTCACCGAGGGCACGGCCTGGATGACCAGTTGAGCGATGCGCTCGCCCCTCGAGATGAAGAGCTCGCGATCGGGATCGAGGTTCACCGCGCAGACCTTGAGCTCTCCGCGGTAGTGGGAATCCACGAGGCCGGGCGTGTTCGCCATCGAGAGGCCCTCCTTGAGGGCGAGCCCGCTTCTCGGCTGGACGAATCCCGCATAGCCCTCGGGGATGGCCACGGCGAGCCCGGTCGAGACGAGACGGCGCTCCAAGGGCCCCAGGGTGGCATCCTCGGCCGAGCGAAGATCCAGCCCCGCATCGCCCTCGTAGGCGTAGGTGGGCAGCTCCACCTCGGGATCCAATCTCCGGACGGGCAGGGTGACGCTCTCCATCAAACGCTCGCTCCCCTCTCGCCGGCGAGCCTCTTCAGCTCGTCGGAGAATTCCTCGACGTCGTCGAAGTGCCTGTAGACGGACGCGAACCGCACGTAGGCGACCTTGTCCACGGCGAGAAGGCTCTGGAGCGCCATCTCGCCCAGATCGCTGGCCCTGACCTCGGAGGATCCGGAGTCGCGAACGCGCTCCTCCACCTCGTCGATGATCTTGTCCAGGCGGTTCACGTCGATGCCGCGCTTCACGGTGGCGCGGATGAGCCCGCGCATGAGCTTCTCTCGGTCGAAGGGCTCCTTGGCGCCATTGCGCTTGATGACCACGAGCGGCTGCTCTTCCCTCCGCTCGTAGGTGGTGAATCGGAATCCGCAGGCCTCGCACTGGCGGCGCCGGCGTATGGCCGTGTAGTTGTCCGATGGACGCGAATCGATGACCTTCGACTCCTCGCACCCGCAGCTGGGACAGCGCATGGATTCCCTTCGTCGGACGGCACGCGCAAACCCTAGCACAAATCCACCATAGGCACGAGTTCCGCTACAAGCGCTTGTATGCGCCATCGGCCCGCTACGCTATCCATAGTGGAGCGACCCAATCGCCCGACAGCAGCTACCGGGGCATGCTGAGCACCATGCCCGGACGGATGTCGGCCGACTCGAGCCCATTGGCGTCCTCGACCCACCCCACGAGGCGTCCGAGCCCCACATCGGGAAGATCGCGCGCCGAGATGATGGAGGCGATCGTCTCGCCGGGGACGACCCGATGCTCCTCCCACTGAAGGGAGCCGTAGGCCGTATCCAGGAAGGCCCCTCTGAGCGCTATGGCGAGGAGCGTCGCCGCGACGCAGAGGATCCCGGCGACGATCGTCGCCTTCCAGCCCGACCGCACCCGCTGGGCCTTCGACACGGGCTCGAGGCCATCGTTTCCCCGTGCGTCCGCATCCCGGCCCGGCCCCTCCGAAGCCTCCGTCCACGGAAGCGCCGGGGCATCCAGGGCGATCGAGAGGACTCCGACGTCCCCCGCCGAACGAGATACCCTCGAAGCGTCGAGCGAGTGGGCGCCGCCATCGCCGGATCCCCCTTCCCACACGATGAGGGGAGGCACTTCCGCCTCGAATCGCACCGTTGCGCCCCGAACGTCCCTGGCGTCCCGCGCGTCGCGAGCGACCTGCGCGTCCCATGCATCCCGTGCCGGCTCGAATCCCATGGGTCCTCCCCTCTCGCTGTCCGGATCCAATCTACGGCGACGCCCGAAGAGCAATTCCGAACCCTCCCGTACGAACATCCGTACCCGTACGGCGCCTCCGACTATAGCGCGGAATGCGCGAAACGAACAGACGTTTTCAGAACGGATGTTTGGTATACTCCAAGCGGGAGAAAGGGGTTTGCCATGGCTCGACGTCCCCTCAGCAAGAGCGTTCAGAGGATTTACGACTTCATCTGCAGCTATTCGGCAGAGCATGGGTATCCGCCCACCGTGCGCGAGATAGGCCAGGCGGTGAACCTCCGCTCGCCGAGCACCGTGCACATGCATCTCAGGACGCTGGAGAGTCTCGGCTACCTCAAGCGCGACCCCAACAAGCCCCGCGCCCTGGAGATCTGCGATGCCGAGGACGCCTCCCGCCCGATGGCGGCGATTCCCGACGGCTCGCTGTTCACCGTGCATGAGAACCCCGCCACCGGCCTTTCGACCCTCCCGCTCGTGGGGCGGGTGGCCGCAGGCGAGCCCATACTCGCCGAGCAGAACATAGAGGAGACGCTCACGCTGCCCACGGAGCTCGTGGGCTCCAACAGCAGCTTCCTCCTTCGGGTGAAGGGCGAGTCGATGGTGGACGCGGGCATCCTCGACGGCGACCTCGTCGTCGTGCAGGAAGCCCATGACGCCGATGACGGCCAGATCGTGGTGGCGCTCCTCGACGACTCGGCCACGGTCAAGACCTTCTACCGCGAGGAAGGGCGCATCCGGCTCCAGCCCCAGAACGAGACCATGGAGCCCATCTACGCAGAGAACCCCATGATCCTGGGCCGGGTGACCGGGCTCATCCGCACCGGCATCTAGCCCCGTGAGCCCGCCGGCGGGCTCACGGGAGCGACTCCGCTTCGAGACCTCTGGCATGGGCTTTCGAGGCTGCCTCGCATAGACTCCGATCATGGTCACCAGAGAGCGAATCAGCGGCTACGACATCATCCGCGGCGTCGCGGTGGCATCCATGGTGCTCTTCCACTGGTGCTACGACCTCACGGCGCTGCGCGGCATCGATCTTCCCTGGTTCTCCGGATTCTTCGAGGATGCCTGGCGGGCCAGCATCGCCTGGACGTTCCTTCTGCTCGCAGGGCGCATGCACGCGCTCTCGAGGAACGACCTCTCCCGCGCCGCGCGCTACCTCCTCGTGGCGGGCGGCATCTACATCGTCACCACGATCGTCGCCGTGGACGTCCCCATCAGCTTCGGCATCATCTTCTGCATGGGTGCCTCGACGCTCATCTTCTGGCTGCTCAGGCGCACGGGGCTCCGCTTCGAGCACTGGGGATGGGCCGTCGGCTTCGCCATCGCCTTCGCCCTCACCTCGAGAGTCCCGAGCGGAACCCTCGGCCTCGGCCCCCTGTCGACGGCCGTTCCCCGGGGCATCTACGAATGCGGGCTCTTCGATTGGCTCGGCTTCCCCAGCCCCGCCTTCGCCTCGGGCGACTACTACCCGCTCATCCCGTTCGCCTTCATGTACGGCATCGGCGTCGTCTGGGGCTACGCCTCGTCGGCCGACTCCCATCCGGCGTGGTTCCTCAACCTACGGGCCCGCCCCATCGAGTTCATCGGACGGCATTCGCTTCTCATCTACGTGCTCCATCAGCCGGTGCTGCTCGCGCTGCTGGCGCTCGTCCCCGTCTGATCGTCGTCCAGGCGATAGGGCGCGAGCGTCATGGCCATGCGCTCGGAGGCCTTCACCGTGGCCATGAGGCCCCCCTCGCGATAGGTCTCGCGGATCACCTGGCATCTTTCGTGCACCATGGTCATGAGCTGGCCCTTGCCGTAGGGAATGAGGACGGTGATCGTCACGTCGCCCAGGGAGGCCTCGCTCGCGATCCGATGCCTCAGGGCTCCGAGGCCAGCCCCTGTGAGGGCCGAGATGACCTGCGCCTCCGGATGCGAGGCCCGGAGGCTCTCCAGATCCTCGGCGGCGAGGGCGTCGGCCTTGTTGAGCACGAGCGCGCGGGGAATCTCCGTGGCGTCGATCTCCGCCAGGGTATCGATCACCGATGCCACCTGGGCCTCCCATGCCCCATCGGAGGCATCGGCCACCACGAGCACGAGGTCTGCCGCCTTGACCTCGGCGAGCGTCGATTGGAACGCCTCAACGAGGGTCGTCGGGAGCTTCTGGATGAAGCCCACGGTGTCGGTGAGCGTGATCTTCCGCCCCTCCTCGAGCGTGAGCGACCTCGTCGTGGGATCGAGGGTCGCGAAGAGCTCGTCCTTGACGTAGACATCGGAGTCGGTGAGGGCGTTCATGAGGGTCGACTTGCCGGCGTTCGTATAGCCGACGAGCGCGACGCGGTAGACGCCCGATTCCCAGCGGGCCTTCGATTGGTTCTCCCGGCGCGCCTCCAGGCGAGCGAGCTCGCGGCGCACCTGGGAGATGCGGTTCCTGACCATTCGACGATCCACCTCGAGCTGGCTCTCGCCCTGGCCGAAGCGGCTTCCGATGCCGCCACGGGTCTGCTCGCCCATGAGGTGGCTCCACATGCCCCGAAGGCGCGGGAGCACGTAGGAGAGCTGGGCCAGCTCCACCTGGAGCCGTCCCTCGGTCGTCTTGGCATGGCGGCCGAAGATGTCGAGGATGAGCGCGGTCCGGTCGATGACCTTCACCTTCTCGCCCACGGCCCTCTCGAGGTTCGACTGCTGGGAGGGAGTGAGGTCCTCGTCGAAGACCACCACATCGACCTTCTCGGCGCGCACCCTCTCGACGAGCTCGGCGGTCTTGCCGCTCCCGATGAAGGTCTTGGGCACCGGCTTATCCAAGCGCTGGGTGAGGGTTCCCACGACCTCGGCCCCGTCCGTCTCCACAAGGCGCGCGAGTTCCGCCATGGAGCGGTCCTGGGGCCATTCGTCCCTTCTCCCGAGGTCGACTCCCACGAGGAGCGCCCGCTCGGGGACGATGGCGGTGGAATGGGGCTTGAAGCGGCCGCTCATGGGCGCTCCTTCGCCACGTCGGAGACGATCCTCTCGACGATGGCATCGCTTCCCAGCTCGTCCACGTCGAGCCACGTCACGCGCGAATCTCGACGGAACCACGTGAACTGGCGCTTCGCCAGACGGCGGCTTCGGCGCTTCATGGCATCGAGCGCGGCGTCGAGCCCCATCTCGCCCCGCAGATAGGCGGCGATCTCCTTGTAGCCGATGGCCTGGGAGGCGGTGGGCGCCTCGAGGAGGCCCTCCCCCATGAGCCGCTCCACCTCGTCCACGAGGCCGTTTCCGACCATGGCATCGACCCGCGCGTCGATGGCCGCATAGAGCCTCGCCCGCTCCCGTGCGAGCCCCCAGAGCCGCGCGTCGTAGCAGGCCTTGGGCTCATGAAGGCCCGACGCCTGCTTGGCATAGGAGACGCCCTCGTCCGCCATCTCGAGGGCCCGGACGACCCGTCTGCTGTTATGGGGATGGATGGCGTCGGCGCTCCGAGCGTCTCGGCGCCTCAGCTCCTCCCAGAGCGACTGCTCGCCATGAGCGGCGAGATGGGCCTCCCATCGCCTCCTCGAGGGCGAGCCGCCCTCCCCCCTCGGAAGGTCCATCTCGTCGATGAGGGCCTTCACGTAGAGCCCCGTGCCGCCGCAGACGACCGGCACGAGGCCCCGGGCGAGGAGGGCGTCCAGCGCCTCCCTCGCTTCGCGCTGGTAGAGGGCGGCGGAATAAGCCTCGCCCACCGGCACCACATCCACCATGAGGAGGGGCACGGAGCGCTCCTCGGGAGGCACCTTGGCCGTCCCGATGTCCATGCCCTTGTAGACCTGCATGGCATCGGCGGAGATCACGGCGGATCCCAGGATCTGCGCCACCGCATCGGCGACCTCGGACTTGCCGGTCGCCGTCGGCCCCACCACGCAGGGAACGGGAAGCCCGACCGCCGCGCTCATCGCGCCTCGCCGACCATCTCGCCGAGGGCGTAGTAGGAGCGCGTTTCGACGATCCCCACATCCACGAGCATCCCGGTGAGATCCTCTGCCGCCCGGCCATCCGGCACCGGGAAGTGCACCGTATGGTTCTGGGGCGAATGCCCGCTCAGCATGCCCGGGTCGCGCTTCGAGGGCCCCTCGCAGAGCACCTCCTGCACGGTGCCGCGCATCGCCTCGATGGCGGATGCCGAACGCTCGCGCACGAGCTCGGCCAAGCGCTCCAAGCGCTCGCCGGACACCTCGCGCGGCACCTGGTCGGCCATCTCGGCCGCCTTCGTCCCCGCGCGCTTCGAATAAATGAATGTGAAGGCGCCCGCCAGCTCCGCCCGCTCCACCAGGTCAAGCGTCGCCTGGAAGTCCTCCTCCGTCTCGCCGGGGAACCCGACGATGAGGTCGGTGGTGAGCGCGAGACCGGGCACCGTGGCGTGGGCGAGATCCGCGAGCGCCAGGTAGTCATCGGCCGTGTAGTGGCGGTTCATGGCCTTGAGGATCCTGTCAGAGCCGCTCTGGGCCGCCAGGTGGAGATGGGGCATCACCGCAGGCTCGAAGGCCATCGCTTCGAGGGTCTCGCGCGTCAGGTCCTTGGGATGCGACGAGGTGAAGCGGACTCGATCCACGCCCGTTCGCGCCACCTCCCGAAGGAGCTCGGCGAAGCTCGGCGCCCCGTCGAGTCCCTTGCCGTAGGAGTTCACGTTCTGGCCGAGGAGGCAGATCTCGCGGACGCCGTCCGCCACGAGCCGCCCGCATTCGTCGAGCACGGCCTCCGCCGGCCGGCTCCGCTCCCTTCCCCTCACGTAGGGGACCACGCAGTAGCTGCAGAAGTTGTCGCAGCCGTACATGATGGGCACCCAGGCCCGCCACGCATCGTCTCGCCGCTGGGGCAGATCCGCCGAGAAGCCCTCGTAGGGCTCCGCCACATCCACCGCCAGATGCCCTCTTGGGGCGTCGAGCGATTCCCTCAGGAGCCGCGGCAGCCGCGCGATCGCCTGGGTGCCGAAGACCGCGTCCAAGCGCGGCATCTGCTCCCTGGCACGTCCGGCATCGCGCTGGGCGATGCAACCGCCCAGGGCGACGATCCGCCTTCCCGAGGGAGGGGGCGGAGCGCTCGCCATCGCCGATACCTGGCCCGCGAGGTGGGTATCGGCCCTCTCCCGCACGCAACAGCTCATGAAGACGCAGACATCGGCCTCTTCGGGCGTGGCGACGGGCAAGAGCCCCTCCGCCTCGAGGACGCCGGCCACGCGCTCGGCCTCGTGGAGGTTCATCTGGCAGCCGAAGGTCCTCACCCAATAGGTGAGGCCGGTGAGATCCGCTGTGCCCGAGGCGTTCAAGAGATCCCCGGGCTCTGGCGCCGAAAGCCCGGACAAGGTCAGGACTCGCTGCCCACCATGGACTCGAAGCCCTCCACCTCGGGCACCTCCATGTCCATGGACTGGCCCGGACCCGTGATGCGGTGCACGTAGACGGCGATGCGGATGGCGGTCCGCTGGGCCCCGTCGATGATCACGTCGCTGAAGGTGGGCGCCACCGAGATGTCGATGCCCACGGGGATGAGGAAGCCCCGTGCGATGGCGATGGCCTTCACGGCCTGGTTCACGGCACCGGCCCCGACAGCCTGGAGATTCACGGGAACGCCGTCCTTCACCATCCCGGCGATGGCGCCGGCGACGGAGGCGGGCGATGATTTGCTGGAAACCTTGAGGAAGTCCATGGGAGGTCGGCTCCGTTGGAAAGTCGATGGTGGCCGGTTCGTTGTGCGGTGCGCGCTTCGTTTCTGCAGACGCCTAGGAATGGTACACGTTTTCAGCGCGAAGGGATCCTTGACGGCGCATCGCGAGCGACGGGGACCGGGCTGGAGCGCGCGCGGGCTCAGCCCTCTTCCTCCGAGGCGATCGTGAAGGTCGCCACCACCTTGTTCGGCCCCACCCGCAGCTGGGGCGCCTCGCGGAGCGTGATGAAGTAGCGCGGCGCCACGCTCTCGAAGGCGCGGGCGAGCCGCTCGGCGAGCTCGCGGGCATCCGCCTCGGAGAGCTCGAGGCCGCGCTGATCGCGACCCAGGTCGACGGGCGGAGTCGTCGCTCCATGGCCCGTGTGGCGGACCTTGGCCCTGACGCTCCGGAGCGGCTTGATGTGGCCCGCGAGGATGCGATGGGCCGTGCGCTCCGAGAGCTCGATGCCCAGGCGATGCGCCTGCTCCTCGAGCTCGCGGGCATCGGACGCGGCGAGGAGCCGCGTGGCCAGGGGAAGGGCCCCGAGGTCCCTCGCGAAGAGGAGCGACGCCTCGTCTGCGGTCTGGCGGGCCCGCTCCCTCAGGGTCGCGACGATCTCGGCCGGGCTTCCCAGGTAGACCTCGACGCCCGGATCCTCCTCCAGGGCGAACTCCACGCAGATGCGGATGATGTTATGGGGGCCCTTCAGCGCCCTCGCGCCCTCGTCCCCCTCCCCGTCGACCGCCTTCGGCCAGGTCGACTGGTCGGCGCGCTCGGAGAGCCTCTCCGTATCGAAGCCGACGGCGATCGAGCTGCCGAGCCCCGTGGCCGATGCGGCAACGCGGGCCTCCTCCGCGTTCTGGGAGATCGAGTAGAGCGCCATCCCCCGCCCATGGACGCCCCAGGCGTCCATAGCCATCGTGTCGAGCTTCGAGGTCACCCGAGCCTCGAAGATCCGCTCGTGCATCGCAGGGGGGATGCCGATGCCGTCGTCCACCACCACGATCTGCCGAAGTGCCCTCTCCCTGGAGCTCGCGACGTAGATGTTGCGCGCCCCGGCATCCCGGGCGTTGCGCAGGAGCTCGAGCACGGCATCCTCGACCCAACGGATGTCGTGGGCGGCCTGGCGCCGCTCGGCTTCCGAGACGTCCAATCGCACGAAGCCATCGCCGAAGCTCTCCTCGATGCGCGAGGGGGCCTTGCCGGTGACATCGGCCACGAAGGCCGCGAGATCCTCGCGGCCTTCGTCGGTGCGCTTCGATGAGGGCGCCCCGTTACTTGGCAACGTCCACGACTCTCGACTCGCGAATGACGACCACCCGCACCTGGCCGGGATACTCGAGGCCGTCCTCGATCTCCTTGGTGATGTCGTGGGCGAGCACGGTCATCTCGTCATCGCCGATCTTCTCGGGCTGCACCATCACGTGGACCTCGCGGCCCGCCTGCATGGCGTAGGTGTGGTCGACCCCCTCATGGGCGTTGGAGATGGCCTCGAGCTTCTCCATGCGCTTCACGTACTCCTCAGCCGTCTCCCGTCGCGCTCCCGGCCTCGAGGCGCTGATGGCGTCGGCGGCCTGGACGAGGAAGTCGAGCACCGTCGTGGGCTCGATGTCGGCATGGTGGGATTCGATGGCATGGACGATGTCGGGCTTCTCGCCGTAGCGCTTGGCGAGCTCGGCGCCCACCTGGGCGTGGGGCGCCTCCATCTCGCGGTCCACGGCCTTGCCCAGGTCGTGCAGAAGTCCGGCGCGCTTGGCCCGCTTGGGATCGCTCCCGATCTCGGTGGCCATGAGCGCGCAGAGCTCGGCCACCTGCTTGGAGTGGGTGAGCACGTTCTGCCCATAGGAGGTGCGGTACTTGAGCGCGCCGAGCGTCCTCACGATCTCGGGGTGGAGGTCATGGATGCCGAGGTCGAAGGCCACATCCTCGCCGGCTTCCATGACGCGCTGGTCCACGAGCTCCTTGGCCTTCTTGTAGGTCTCCTCGATGCGCACCGGGTGGATGCGCCCGTCGGCCACGAGATTCTCCATCGTCACCCGCGCGGTCTCGCGCCTCACCGGGTCGAAGCTCGAGAGCTTCACCACCTCAGGCGTGTCGTCGATGTTGATCGAGACGCCGGTCACCTGCTCGAAGGTGCGGATGTTGCGCCCTTCGCGACCGATGATCCGGCCCTTGAGGTCGTCCGAGGGGATGTGCACGGTCGTCACCGTGACCTCGCCGGCCACGTCTGCGGCGCAGCGCTGGATGGCCTGGGAGACGATGTTGCGGGCCGTCTTGGCGGCCTCGGCCTTCACCCGCTGCTCGGAGGAGCGGAGGATCTCGGCCTCCTCGTGCACGGAGTCCTGACGCACCTTCTGCAGGAGCTCGTCATGCGCCTCGTCCTGCGAGAGGCTCGCGATGCGCTCGAGCTCCTCGGTCTCCTTGGCGATGGCCGCGTCGAGGTCGCTCTTCTTGCGCTCCACCTGCCCCTGGGCGCTCGAGAGCTGATGCTCCCGGCGATCGAGGGCCTCAGAGCGCTTGTCGAGCGCGTCCTCGCGAGAGACGATGCGCGACTCCCTCTTCGAGAGCTCGCCCTTCCGCTGGCGCTCGTCGGCTTCCGCCGCCCGCTGGATTCGAAGCGCCTCTTCCTTGGCGGCGATGATCGACTCTTTGGTCTTGGTCTCAGCGGAACGCTCTGCGTCGGCCTCGATGCGCCGAGCCCTTTCCTCGGCATCGGCAAGCGACTGCTCGGCTTGGCGCATCTTGCTGTGCGCGCCCTGGCTGGAGATGGCCCAAGAGATGACCCATCCCACCACAAGGCCCACGACGGCCCAGATGATGCTGAAGACGGGATCCATGGATGCTCCTAGATGGTTCGTGTTCTCGTGCGAGACTCCGCCGTCTCGATACGGTGGAGCGCGCCATCAGGAGCCAACCCGGCGATGAAGTGCTATGGACGTGCAGTGGAATCGTGCCTGTAGGGTATATCGCCGGTCCCGAGACCGGGGTTCGCTCTTGAGGGCTTGCCCAATCCTACGTTCACCGTGCCATTCCCGTCAAATCTCACCGTGGGCGCGACCTGCGGTTTTTGTCGCTGCATCACAGAACGCACAGCCTTCACGCGATGTCGTCGCCCTCATCGTCGAGCCGCTTCGAGACGGCCGCCCTCGCCGTCGAGAGGGCGAAGCCGCGCGACACGAGGAACCTCACGAGCTTCTCATAGGGATTCCTCAGCGGCACGCACTTGCGCTCGAGCGCATGCGATGCGCGTTCGAGCTCGCTCTCCGACGAGAAGTGCGCTTCGACCCACCCATCGATCGAGTCGGTGTCGATCCCCCGTTCGCGCAGGCTGCGCTCGATGCGCCGCCGACCCCACCCCTGATCGATCCTCTGGCGCGTGAAGGTCTCCGCATAGCGCCGATCATCGATGAAGCGGCTCTCTTGGGCGCGCGTCACGGCGACCGTGATCGAGCGCTGCCCGAAGCCCTCACGCCGCAGCCTATCGCTCGCTTCCTTCGAGGTGAGATCCCTCCGGTTGAGCGCCTTGATCAGCCATTCCCAGGAGAGGCGCTCCTCCAGGCGGGAGACTTCGTCGAGGAGCTCTCCTGGGCCCTCCGGCTCGAATCCCCCATCCCTCGCGCGGATGAGGGCCCGCGCCACGCAAAGGGCCACGGGAAGGCTCTTCGCGAAGCCATCGCCCCGCTCATCCTCCCCGTAGCCCAGGGTCGCCTTCGGCTTCGGAGCCCCCATGCGCCTCTTGGTGCTCTCGGGCAGCGTCACATCCCAAGCGAGGCATCCCACGGGGCCACCTGCACCCGTTTACGCGTAGTTGGCGTCGTCGAGGTCCGCGACGTCGTCGATGAGGGTCAGCCTCTCGCGATCCTCGCCCTCGGCCTCGTCCTCTTCCGCCCCTTCGTCCTCGAACTCGAGGGCGAGGGCGATTCTCAGCTTGTGCTCGATCTGATCGAGAAGGTCGCGGTTGTTGCGGAGGAACTCCTTCGCGGCCTCGCGACCCTGGCCCAGGCGCTCCTCGCCGTAGGTGTACCAGGCGCCGCTCTTATGGACGATGTCCTCCTGCACGGCCATGTCGAGGATCGACCCCTCCTTGGAGATCCCCTGGCCGTACATGATGTCGAACTCCGCCTGCTTGAAGGGGGGCGCCATCTTGTTCTTGACGACCTTCACGCGCACGCGGTTGCCCACGACCTCGCCGCTCGACTTGATCGAATCGACGCGACGGATGTCCATGCGCACGGAGGAGTAGAACTTGAGCGCCCGACCACCGGGCGTGGTCTCGGGATTGCCGAACATCACGCCGATCTTCTCGCGCAGCTGGTTGATGAAGATGCAGGTGGTCTTGGACTTCGAGAGGGATCCGGCAAGCTTGCGGAGCGCCTGGCTCATGAGACGGGCCTGAAGGCCCACCGTGACGTCGCCGATCTCGCCCTCGATCTCAGCCCGGGGAACGAGGGCCGGCACGGAGTCGATGACCACCACGTCGATGGCGCCCGAGCGCACGAGCATGTCGCAGATCTCGAGCGCCTGCTCCCCCGTGTCGGGCTGGGAGATGAGCAGGTCGTCGATGTCCACGCCGATGCAGGCGGCATAGGTGGGGTCGAGCGCGTGCTCGGCGTCGATGAAGGCGACGACGCCGCCCTTCGCCTGCGCCTCGGCCAGAATCTCCAGGGAAAGCGTCGTCTTGCCGGATGACTCCGGCCCGTAGATCTCGATGATGCGCCCGCGGGGCACGCCTCCGATGCCGAGGGCGGCATCGAGGGCGATCGAGCCGGTCGGGATGGCCTCCACTTCGAGGTCGGCCTCATCCCCGAGCGTCATGATAGATCCGTCGCCGAATCGCTTGGAGATCTCCTTCTTGGTGTTGTCCAGCGCCTTCCTGCGCTCGGCTTCGGTCTCGGGAACGTTGATGATGCGTTGCTTCTCGCGGCTTCTGGCCATGGAGCGATCTCCTTCCGATGCGTGCGAACAGATGATACCGAACACCTGTTCTGAAGTCAATCTCCTCAGAAGCCTATCCGTGCCCGCGAACGGGAATGCGGCACCGGCCCCACCGGGGACTCCCATCCGTCGTGCAAGCGGCGGGACGCCAGCCCCTCGAAGGCGCTTCGGGGAGCCTTCGACCCGCACGTTCCCGGGAATCGCCGCTCACGCGCTCCCAACAGGGCGATCCCCTCGGGCGTGCCGCGCCATGGCGGGCTCCATCAACGCTCCATGACCCCCTCGATGAGAAGCGCGAGGGCCTGGTTCACCGACTGCAGCCGCACCTCGCGACGGTTCCCATGGAACTGTCGGCAGAGGCTCTTCGTGCCGTCCTCGCGGGAGAGGGCGAACCAGACCGTGCCCACGGGCTTGCCCGGGACGGCCCCGGTGGGGCCGGCGATGCCCGTCACCGACACCGCCACATCGGTCTTCAGGACCCTCCGCGCGCCTTCGGCCATCTGGGCCGCGCATTCGCTCGAGACGGCCCCGTGGACGGCGAGCGTCTCCTCTGAGACGCCCAAAAGCGACGCCTTGATCCTCGAGTCGTAGCTCACGATGCCGCCGGTGAGCACATCGGACGATCCGGAGACGGCCGTGATCGCGCCCGACACCAGTCCGCCCGTGCAGGATTCCGCGGTGGCGAGGGTCATGCCCGCCCCGCTCGCCCGAGCGACGAGCTCTGCCGCCAGTTCCAGCGCCTCGCGCCCCAGTCCCAGCTCTTCGTAGCCCTCTGTCATTCCATCACCGGCCTCATAGGATGTAGCCCCTGCATTTCACGAAGTAATCGACGCCCGACCATATGGTGAGCACGATGGCCACCGCCATCGAGATCCACGCCGCCCCGAAGAGGAAGACCGTGAACGGGCTCTCGAAGGGCCCCTGGGGCAGCGCCGCGGCCACGAGGTAGCCGGCGATGGCGCCCATGGTGAAGCCGGTCTTCCATTTGCCGAGCCTCGAGGCGGCCACCACCTCGCCCTTCGCCGCCACCACCATGCGGAGTCCCGATACGAGGAATTCGCGGAACACGATGATGACCGGCACCCACACCGAGACGTAGCCCCAGTCGAGGAGCACGAGGAGCGAGCCGATGCAGATGAGCTTGTCGGCGATGGGATCGAGGAACTTGCCGAAATCGGTGACCTCATCCCTCGAGCGCGCGAGGTAGCCATCGAGGGTATCGGTGAAGGCGATGGCCCCGTAGAGGGCGGCCACGAGAAGCCCGAGCGGGATCGAATGGGAACCTCTCGCGGGATCGTTCGGCCCCACCCAGAGCGCGACGGCGATCCAGGCGAAGGTGGCCACGACGCGGATGAGCGTGACGACGTTCGCCGCGGTGAGGAGCGAGTTCGAAGGATCGGGTGCGCCCTGCCGGGCCGTCTCGCCCCCTCGGGGCGATGCCCCGTGGCCGCGCCTCGCGCGCCGCTCGGGGATCGCCCGATCCGGGAGGGCGCTCCTCTTCCGGCTCCCGGACGCCGCCCCGTCGCGCGGAGTCGCTCGGCGATCGGCGCCGGGAGCACGGGCGGGCCGCGCCGCGCGTCGCATCCCGGGCGCCGGCCCCTGGCCGCGCATGCTAGAGGGCTCCGCCACAGGTGGGCACCTCCCCTTCGAGGTCATAGCACCAGGCATCGACGAACCGCACCGTCAGTTTGTCCCCCGGCCCGGCGCCGTCCGCGCTCACGTGGACGATGCCATCGGTATCGGGGGCCTGGAACCAGGCGTGGCCCGCGAGCGCGCCGTCGGGATCGTCGGGAGTCTCCGCATCGATGACGATCTCCCCCTCGCCTCCCACGCGCGCCTCGGCGCTCGCGAAGCCCAGCTCCTCGGCCACGTCCAAGGCGGCCTGGGTGCGCGAGCGCTTCAGCTCCCCTTCGATCTGCCCCTCCATCGTCGCCGCCGGCGTGCCCTCCTCCGGCGAGTAGGCGAAGACCGCCACGTAGTCGAAGGCCTCCCGCCTGAGAAACGCCAGGAGCTCTTCGTGCTCCTCGTCGGTCTCTCCCGGAAACCCGCAGATGACGGTGGTTCTGAGCACGACACCGGGGATCCGCTCCCTCAGCCTCGCGATGAGCTTCGAGAAGGACTCGGCGTCGCCCTTGCGCCCCATCCGGCCCAGGAGCCGGCCGGAGGCGTGCTGGAGCGGCATGTCGATATAGGGGAGCACGCCCTCGCCGCTCTCGACGTAGCCCTCGGCGAAGACGTCGATGAGCTCGTCATCGAGGCCCTCTGGCTGGAGATAGAGGACGCGTATCCAGGTACCCGTCCCCTCGAGCTCCTCCGAGAGGTTCCTGAGAAGCGATGCGAGATGCGGGCGATGCGGCAGGTCGCGACCCCAGGACGAGGTGTCCTGGGCCACGAGCACGAGCTCTCTCGCGCCACCCTCCACGAGGTAGCGGGCCTCAGCGACGATGTCCTCGGCGAGACGGGAGACGAAGGGACCGCGTATCGCGGGGATGGCGCAGAAGGTGCAGTGGCGGTCGCAGCCCTCGGCGATCTTCAGGAAGGCCGTCGCGCCGCCGGCGGTGCGCGCGGACGCCGCATCCTTGAGCCTCCGCCCGGTGCCGGCCGATCCCACGAGCCCCTCGACGACCGCCGCGATGCCCTCCTCGTCATCGGCCGCGACGAAGGCGTCCACCTCGGGGAGCTCGCTCGGAAGCTCGCTCCCGTAGCGGGAGGGGACGCAGCCGCACATCACGACCTTCGGGGAGGTCCCGTCCGATCCGAGCCCCGCCGCCTCGAGGGTGACCTCGATGGATTCCCTCGTGGCCTCGGCGAGGAAGCCGCAGGTGTTCACGAGGCAGACGTCGGCCCCCTCGGGGCCCGGCGCCTCGACGTAGCCCGCCGCGAGCAATCGCGCGCGCATGGCATCCGAATCCACCTCGTTCTTGGCGCAGCCGACGGTGGAGATGTAGAAGCTCGGAACGGGGCCCGCGCCCGCGCTAGCGGTAGTTGACATATTGGAGGGGAATCCCGTAGTCCTGTTCGCGCAGGAAGCCGATCACCTGCTGCAGCGTGTCCTTCGATGGGCTCTGGACCCTGAGCTTGTCCTCTTCGGTCTGGACCTTGCACTTGAGCTTGAGGTCGCGGATGTCCTTGGCGATCTTGCGGGCGGTGTCCTTGTCGATGCCCATGACGATGCTCCCCACGACGCGCACCTGCCCGCCCGCAGCCGCCTGGGGATTGCCCCAGACCACCGCTTTGAGGTCGATGCCCCGCTTGATGAGCCGTCCGCCCAGGACATCCTGGACCTGCTTCGCCACGAAGTCCGCCGGGGCGAGGATCGCGATCTGCCTCGCCCGCTTGTCGAAGTCGATCTTCGCCCCCGACTGCTTGAGGTCGTAGCGCTGGGTGAGCTCCCGCGCCGTCTGCTGGTAGGCGTTATCGACCTCCTGCAGATCGACCGTCGAGACGACATCGAACGAGGAATCCTTGGCCATGGGTTCCCTCCTTAGGATGGGACGCGCGTATCCGGGCCTAGTATGACCCCTCGTCGTCGGCCGTGCCCTCCCGCGTCGAGGCCCCATCGCCCTTCCGACCCTCGGCATCGTCCGATCGGCCCGCCTCGCCGTCCGCCTGCGGGCCCGCTATCTCGATCACGCCCACGCCCGAGGCCTTCGACTCGAAGGAGAGGGGCTCTCCATCCGCCGTCACCGTGACCGCCGATGCGTCGAGGGCCTGGATCTCCATGGGTGCGGTGACGGAGAACGTCTGCTCCCAGGGGCCGCTCACGGTCTGGGCGACGAGGCTCGCATCGCCCATCACCACCTCGACCCACGAGACCTTCCCCTCGGCCACGGACACCGTGACGGTCTCGGGCGCCGTCTGGGCGTTGGCGGCGACGGGCGTCCTCGACGCCGTCCGCGCCGCATCGCCCTCGCCCTGCGCCTCCCCCTCCGGCTGTTCCCCGTCGCCCGCTTCGGAGCTCACCTCGTTCGGGGCCGAGGCCACGGGCACCTGGGGCTTGTCGGTGCTTGAGATGTTGGAGACGCAGCTGCTCACCGTGAAGAGGACGCCGACCATGATCATCGCGAAGAGCACCGCGATCACGATGAGGAGCGTCCTCTGGTCGATGGGAAGGGTGCTCTGGGGCCTCTGGGCGTTCCTTCGGCGGCGATCGGCGGCCGCACCGCCGCGGGGCCTCTCGCCGGGCGCTCCCTGGCGCCGCACGTTCGGCCGATCGGTGCTCGCGATATGGCGGGAAGAGACCCTCCCCTTCTCGCTCGAGGCCGCCTCGTAGGGCTTGGCCCTCTCGTAGCGCAGATCGTCACGGTAGAGGGCCGCGTTCACCGCGCGGGTCTGGATCGTCGATCGAGTGGGCTGCTCGGCCCGCAGCGCGGCCTGCGAGGAGCGCTCGCCCCGGGTGCGGGCCCTGGATCGCGAAGCTCCCTCGCGTCCGGGCATGCGATTCGTGTAGGGCCTATGCCGTGCGCGATTGCGTCCCTGGGCCCTGCGCCCGTCCCTCTCGACGCCCTCGACGTAGCGCTCGGAGTAGCCCACGCTCCTGTGGCCCGTTCGCTCCGTCTCGAGGCGCCTCAGCATCTCGTCGTCGAAGGTTCCCGAGGACGTGATGGATCCGGCAGGGCCCGCCGATCCGTAGAGATCGATGTCGCCGGAGGAGTCGATGCGGCGGTTATGGCCCATGTAGCGGTCGGCGTAGCCGGCCCGATCCCTGTGCGCCCGCTCGCTCGCGGTCTCCTGCTGCGGCTTGTTGGAGTAGGCGAAGAGGTCCTGCTTGAACTGGTCGATGACGGTCCGTGGATTCAGCCCGAGGTAGCGCGCGTAGGACGAGAGCATCCCCTGGGCATAGCCGGAACGGGGTATGCGCTCCCAGTCGCCCGTCTCGAAGGCGACGAGCACCTGCTCCTTCATCTTCAGCACGCGAGCGGCCTGCTCGAGGGACAGGCCGAGGTCGCGCCGGCGATCGACGAGCAGCTTGCTGAACTGCGGCCGTGCCACCTACACCTCCGAGTAGGACGGGTCCCGGGCGATCAGATCCTCGAGGGAGGCCTCGTCGAGGAGCACCTCGCGGGGCTTCGATCCGTCCGGGGCTCCGACGACGCCCTTGGACTCGAGCATATCCATGATCCGTCCGGCCCTAGCGTATCCCACCTTGAGTCGGCGCTGCAGGCCCGAGGTGGAGCCCAACTGGGTCTTCACGACGAGCCGGGCGGCATCCCAGAGGAGCGGATCTTCGTCCTGCGCCTCACCGGCACCCGATGCCTCGGCGCCGGCCGTTGCGGTCTCGAGGACCTCCTCGTGGTAGTCGGCGTCGCCCCGCTCCTTCAGGAAGTCGACGACCTCGTTGATCTCGCGGTCGGAGACGTAGGCCCCGAGCACGCGACGTGTCCTTCGCCCGGCGCGCTTGAGCAGCATGTCGCCCCGGCCGAGGAGCCGCTCGGCGCCCATCTCGTCGAGGATGATGCGGCTGTCGTTGCCCTGGGCCACGGAGAAGGCGATGCGGTTTTCGATGTTCGCCTTGATGAGGCCCGTGACGACGTTCACCGAGGGCCTCTGGGTGGCGAGCACGAGGTGGATGCCGGCGGCGCGCGCGAGCTGCGCGATGCGCACGATCGAGGCCTCCACGTCCTTTCCGGCCACCATCATGAGGTCGGAGAGCTCATCCACGATGATGACGATGTACGGGAGGTTCGCGGGGGCGCCCTCGTCGCCGCGCTCCCTCGCCTGGCGCGCCTTGCGGTTGTAGACGCCGATGTCGCGCGCCCCGGCCTTCTCGAAGAGCTTCAGGCGCCGATCCATCTCCCCCACGGCCCAGGCGAGGGCGCCCGAGGCCTTCTTCGGCTCGGTCACCACCGGGACGTAGAGGTGCGGCAGGCCGTTGTAGCCGCCGAGCTCGACGCGCTTCGGGTCGATGAGGACGAGTCGGAGCTCCTCGGGCGTCGAGCGCATGATGAGGCCCATGATGATGGAGTTGATCATCACGGACTTTCCCGATCCGGTGGCGCCTGCGATGAGGAGGTGCGGCATCGTGGCCAGGTCCTCGACCACGGGCTTGCCCTCGGAGTCGCGGCCGATGGCGAGCTCGAGCGGGCCGCCCGTGGCATGGGGCAGGACGTCGCCGAGCTTCACGTCGCTCCTCTTGCGGTTGGGGATCTCGATCCCCACGAGAGACGTCCCCGGAATGGGAGCGAAGATGCGCACGGATTCCGCGGCCAGGGTGAGGGCGATGTCATCCTGGAGGTTCGTGATCCGGTTCACCCGCTCGCCCTCGCCCATCTCCACCTTGAACGTGGTCACAAGGGGCCCGGAGACCCACCCCACCACGTGGCTCCTGAGGCCGAATTCCTCCAGGGTCGCCTGGAGCCTCTCAGCGGTGGCCTCGAGCTCTCCCCTCCCCGCCGAGGCGAAGGCCGAATCGGGGTTGGAGTCGAGCATCGAGAGCGGTGGAAGGCCCGGGGTCCCTCCCGCCTCGGCCTTCGGATGGGCGCGCCGCTTCGGGGCCCTCCTCGCCTTGGGCGCCTCGAGCGCGACGGTCGCGGCCTCGGGGGACGCGTCCTCCCCGAACCGCGCGAGGAACTCGGGGATCACCACGGGCGCGGGCTCCGGCTGCGCCATCTTCGAGAGGTCGAGGGCGCCCGTGCCGTCGAACGCCGCCTCCGACCAGGCGCCGAGCGAGGCGGGAGCCCTGAGAGGCGCCATCGGCTTCGCTTCGGGTTCGCCCCGTCCCATGGCGGGCGCGTCCTTCGATCGCCTGAGCACCGAGGTCTTGCGGGCCCCGATGAAGGTGGTCTCCTTCGAGGCCTCCGCATCGAGGACGCGGGTGGGCTTCGCCGGCCTCCAGCCGCTCCGCTCGCCCCGCCGAACCGTGTCGCCGCCCTCCTCGAGCAGCCGCTCCTGGAAGATCTGCCGGGCGGAGTTCTTGGCCCGCCGGATCTTGAGCGCGAGCCCCGATACCGAGAAGCCGCAGATCACGAGTCCGAGGATGAAGATGCCGACGAGAATGACGATGCCCACGTCATGGCCGACCGATGCCAGAAGGCACCAGGCGAGCGCCCCGCCGACCATGCCGCCGGCGCCCTGGGCCACGTCCTGCCGAAACACCGCATCGGGGGCGATCTGCGCGCCCGTGACGTTCAGCGAGAGCGCGGCCAGAACCGAGACGACGCAGAGGGAGAGCCCGACGGAGGCCCGCGCTGAGATCGGCGAGTCCGAGGGCACGAAGAACGTGATGGCGAGGCAGACCACCGCAACGGGGACGAGGAAGGCGCCGACGCCGAAGCAGAGGCCGAGCGCCTCGGCGCAAGCCCGGGTCACGGGCGCCGACGAGGGAGTCGCCAGGGCCACGGCCATGGCGCAGGCCACGACGCAGAGCACGACCCCGATGATGTCCTGGCCCCCGGTCGGGCCCAGGAACGTCTGGGAGGCCGCCTGGGATGCCCTTTTGGCAGGTGCGTTCGAGCTGCGCTTCTTGGGCATCGATCAGACCTCCATCACCACGGGGATGATCATCGGTCGGGTGCGCGTTTGCGACCAGAGGAAATTCGAGAGCTGCTTTCGGACGGCGTTCCGCGTGGCATCGGCGTTGCGCCCCTTCTGGTTGGAGGCGCGGTTGATGGCCTCGCGCACCACGTCGTTCGCCTCCTCCAGGAGGAGCTCGTCGTCCATGAAGGAGACGCCGCGACCGGTGATGTCCACCTCGCGGACCTTGTGGTCGCCGCTCGCGACGGTGGCCACGCAGGTGATGATGCCGTCGTGGGAGAGCTTCTGCCTGTCGCGGAGCACCAGCGGGTCGGCGTCTCCCACCGAGAGGCCGTCGACGTAGACGACGCCGCACTCCACGGGCTCGCCCACCTCCACGACATGGTCTCTCATGAGGAGCGTCTCGCCGTTCGTGAGCACGAAGATGCGCTCCTCGGAGATGCCCAGCTCCTTGGCCAGCTCCGCATGGGCGCGAAGGTGCACGGCCTCGCCATGGACCGGGCAGAAGTAGCGCGGCTTGCACATGGCGATCATGAGCTTCAGCTCTTCCTGAGAGCCGTGGCCCGAGACGTGGATGAGGGTCTGGCTGCGGTCGTAGACGGCGCAGCCGATCTTCGAGAGCGAGTTCACGATGGACTGCACGCTCTTCTCGTTCCCCGGCACCGGGGTCGCGGAGATGATGACCGTGTCCTTGGGCGTGATGGTGAGGGTCTTGTGCCCGCCGGCCGCCATGCGCGCGAGCGCCGAGAGCGGCTCTCCCTGGGAGCCCGTGCAGAGCACGACGACCTTGTCGTCGGGGATGTCCTCCGCCTCGTAGGCGTCGACGATGTCGTCCTGGCTGATGGAGAGGTAGCCGAGGTCGCGGGCGATCTTGGTGTTCGTGATCATCGAGCGCCCGGTGACGACCACCTTGCGCCCCACGGAGACGGCCGCGTCGCAGACCTGCTGGAGCCTGTGGATGTGGCTCGCGAAGCAGGCCACGAAGACGCGGCCCTCGGCGTTCTTGATGATGTGGCGGAGCGCCGGCGAGACGCTCCGCTCCGACGGCGTGAACCCGGGCTCGGTGGCGTTCGTGGAATCGGAGAGCAGAAGGTCGACGCCCTCCTCGCCGAAGCGGTTGAGCGCCGCGTAGCTCGGAAGCACGCCGTCCACCGGGGTCTGGTCGAGCTTGTAGTCGCCCGTGAAGAGCACCGTCCCCTGGCGCGTCCTCACGAACGCGCCCAAGGTGCCGGGGATGGAGTGGGTCATCGAGAAGAACTCGACGTCGAAGGCGCCAGCGCGGATCCTCTGGCCGCTCGCCACCTCGCAGAGCTTGGCGTCCTCGAGGTTGAACTCCTCGAGCTTTCCCTCGACGAGCCCGAGCGTCATGCGCGATCCGTACACGGGCACGCGCGTGCCGAGGTCCATGAGCAGGTACGGCAGCGCTCCCGTGTGATCCTCATGGCCGTGGGTGATGACGATGGCCCTGAGCTTCTCCTCGTTCTCGAGGACGTAGGTGTAGTCGGGGAGCACGAGGTCGATGCCCGGCTGGGCATCGTCCGGAAACATGAGGCCGGCGTCCACGAGGATCATGTCGCCGCCCAGCTCGAGCGCCGTCATGTTCTTGCCGATGCCATCGAGACCGCCGAGCGGCGTGATCTTCAGAGGTGCGGTGGTCTTAGCCATGGATGGCCAAGGCTCCTTTCATGGTAGGTGCGTTTCAGCGGCGTTGGAGTGCGTTCGGAGCGCCCCTATGGTAGCAATTGACGCAGGTGCATGCGCCTTTGCGGCGTGAGCGGCCGCACCCGCGCCGATGCGGATGCGGCCATCGCGCCGTGCGTCATCGCCAAGGGGATCGGAATCTAGCTCCGGTGGCGCCGCCTGGGCTTGGGGCCGCCTCCCGCGCCTCGATCGCCGGGCTTTCGGGTGCGGGTCGAGCCGGGCCCGTTGGGGTTGTGGCGCCTGGGGCCGTTGCCCGCCCTCTGGGAGGGGCCGCCGGGGGCCTCGGGCTTGTCGAGACGATCGAGCGAGACCTTGCCGCGCTCGTCCACCTCGATGACCTTCACGCGGACCTCGTCGCCCACGTTGAGGACGTCCTCCACCTTCTCCACGCGGCCCTGGGCCATGCGCGAGATGTGCAGGAGGCCGTCCTTGCCGGGCAGAAGCTCCACGAAGGCACCGAAGGGCTGCACGTTCACCACGTGGCCGACGTACTCCTCGCCCACCTCGGGCACCTTGACGATGGCCTTGATGCGCTCGGCGGCCTCGTCGCCCGCGCCGCCGACGCCCGCGATGAAGACGGTGCCGTCCTCCTGGATGTCGATGGTGGCGCCGGTGTCGTCCTGGATGCCCCGGATGACCTTGCCGCCGGATCCGATGACGTCGCGGATCTTGTCCTCGGGGATGCTGATGGAGATGATCTGGGGCGCCGTCTCCTTGGGCTGGGTGCGCGGCTCGGGGATGGCGTCGAGCATGGTCTTGAGGATGAAGGCGCGCCCCTCCTTGGCCTGGGCGAGGGCCCGGGCGAGGATCTCCTGGGTGAGGCCGGTGGCCTTGTTGTCCATCTGGAGCGCCGTGATGCCCCGCTCGGTGCCGCAGACCTTGAAGTCCATGTCGCCGAGGAAGTCCTCGAGGCCCTGGATGTCGGAGAGCACGACCGTCTCGCCCCTCTCCTGGATGAGGCCCATGGCGATGCCCGAGACCGGGCGCGAGATGGGCACGCCCGCGTCCATGAGGGCGAGCGTCGAGCCGCAGGTGGAGGCCATCGACGAGGAGCCATTCGACTCCATGACCTCGGAGACCACGCGGATGGCGTAGGGGAACTCGTCCTCGGAGGGGATCACCGGCAGGAGGGCGCGCTCGGCGAGGTTGCCGTGGCCGATCTCGCGGCGCTTGGGGGCGCCGAGGCGACCGGTCTCGCCCGTGCAGTAGGGCGGGAAGTTGTAATGGTGGATGTAGCGCTTGCCATCGACGGGCTCGATGGTGTCGAGGCGCTGCCATTCGTTCAGCATGCCGAGGGTGGCCACCGAGAGCACCTGGGTCTGGCCACGCTGGAAGAGGCCGGAGCCGTGAACCAGCGGCAGGTAGTCGGGCTTCACCATGAGCGGCCGGATCTCCGTGGCGCTCCGGCCGTCCACGCGCTCGCCGGTGTCGATGACCATGTCGCGCATGGCGTGCTTCTCGAGCGCTTTCAGCTCCACGTTGAGGGCGCGCGACCACTCCTCGCGCTCCTGGTCGCTGAACTCCTCGCGGATGCGCTCCTTGAGCTCGTTCACCTTGGCGGTGCGGCTGGCCTTGTCGGCATCGTGGAGGGCGGCCGCCATCTCGTCGTAGTGGGCGCCCACGCGCTCCACCACCTCGGGGACCGGCTCGTCGAGCTCGTACTCCTTGGGCTCGATCGGCCCGTTCGCCTCGATCCACTTCTCGAAGAACGCCTCCTCCTCGGCGCAGAAGGCCGCGATGGCCTCCTGGCCGAAGGCCATGGCTGCGAGGATCTCGTCCTCGGAGACCTCGTTGGCGGAGGCCTCGACCATCGAGATGAAGTCGGCCGTACCGGCGAGCTCCAAGTCGAGGTCGGAGTTGTCGCGCTCCTCGTAGGTGGGGTTCACGAGCCACTCGCCCGTATCGGCGTCGCGGCCCACGCGCACGCAGGCGAGCGGCCCCTCGAATGGCACGCCGCCTATGGTGAGCGCCGCGCTCGCGGCCATCACGCAGATGGTGTCGACGGGATCGATCTGGTCGGCGACGAGGGGCATGGCCACGACCTGCACCTCGTTCCGGAAGCCGTCGGGGAAGGACGGCCTCAGCGGGCGATCGATCATACGAGCCGTGAGCGTCGCCTTCTCGGACGGCCTCGACTCGCGCTTGAGGTAGCCGCCGGGAATCCGTCCCACGGCGTACATCCGCTCGATGAAGTCCACCGTGAGCGGGAAGAAGTCGTAGTCCTTGCGCTGGTTGGAGACGGTCGCCGCCACCAGCACCGTCGAGTCGCCCTGGCGCACCACGCAGGCGCCGGTCGCCTGCTTCGCCAGCTCGCCGGCCTCGAGCGCGTAGTGCTTTCCGTACAGGTCGAACTCATGGGTGACCTTCGTCATTCTTTCCCTTCCTCCTCCGGAGGGCCCTTCCCTCCGGCGCCTCTCGGCCGCCTCTTCTCAGGCGGCCCGCGCCCGTCCATCCGTTCGGTGCCGGGGCGCATCGGCACCTCTCTCAAGACGAAGGCACCGTCTCCGGTGCCTTCGCGCCTTGCCTGTCAGACGTTGTCGCGCAGTCCGAGCCTCTGGATGAGCGCCCGGTAGTCCTCGACGCTTCGGTTCTTGATGTAGACGAGGAGCCTCCTTCGCCTGCCGACCAGCATGAGGAGGCCGCGACGGGTGTGGTAGTCCTTCTTGTGGACCTTCATATGCTCGGTGAGCTCGCGGATCCTCTCGGTGAGGATGGCCACCTGCACTTCGGCCGAGCCGCTGTCATGCTCGTCCTTGCCGAACTCCCTGATGAGCTCGGCCTTGCGCTCCTTGGTGATCGTCATGGATCGCCTTTCGCCAGGCGACGGGGCCTCCCGCCGCATCCCATTCGCCTCGAGCCGAGTGCGCCGTCAAGGTGTGGGCGTGCGACCAGGCAAGAGGTACGTACCAAGAACGGAATGGTACCAAAAGTCGATCAGAAGCTTAAGAGGAAGTCGAAGGCGCGCAAGCGGGCATCGAGATGGTAGGCCGCCCAGTTGCGCGCGAAGGACGCGAGCCAGGCGGCGGTGGGCCCGTCCACGGGGGCCGCGGCCAGGTCGGCCAGGCGAGCTTCGATGAGGCTCCTTAGCCACGCCGCGCGCCTCGCGTCGACGCTCTCGGCATCCTCCGCCTCCCCCGCGCAGCCGTCGCAGAGAAGGCCGCCCGCGCTCACGCTCGCATGGGTCGTCTCCCGGGAGCCGCATCCCACACAGGCGTCGAGGCCGGGCTGCCAGCCCAGGTGCGAGAGGAGCTTCATCGCCGTGGCCGCGCTGACGAGGTCGAGGTGCTCGACGTCGCCCGCGAGGGCGATCTCCTCGAAGGCCCTGAGCACGAGGGCGTAGACGAAGGGATCCGCCTCGCCCTCGGGAAGGCTCGCCCGCACGACTTCCGAGACGGCGGCCGCGGCCGAGAGCCCCGCCATGTCGTCGGTCCTTCGCGCGGGCGGCACGAGCCTCCGCCCGTCGGTGAGGATCCAGAGCGACTTCCCCGGGGCCAAGAGCGCATCCACGCGCCCGTAGAGCTCGGTCGGGGCGGAGAGCCTGGCTCCGGGCCTCCTGGCCCCCTTCGCCACGGCCTTCAGGAGCTCGCCCTCGCGGGCGAGCAGGGTGATGATGAGATCGGTCTCGCCGAGCTTCGTGCGGTCGAGGACGAGCGCCTCCGCTCGCCTGGCGGGGCCGCGGGCCATGGCTAGCCCTCCCCCTCGGCATCCGGATAGCCGTAGCCGAGGGCGCGAACCTCGCGCTCGTCGTTCCTCCAGCCCTTCTTGACCCTCACCTCGAGGTCGAGGTACACGGGAACGCCCAGAAGCCGCTCGACGTCGCGCCGCGCCTCGCTCCCGATGCGGCGGACCATCGATCCGCCCCTTCCGATGAGGATCGCCTTCTGGCTCTCCCGCTCGACGTAGATGACGGCCCTCACGGAGGCATGGCCGTCCTTGGCGTAGCGTATGGAGTCGCAGCGCACGCCCACCGCATGGGGCACCTCGTCCCGGCAGGCCCTGAGCGCCTTCTCGCGGATGAACTCGGCGACGAGCTCCTCGTCCGGAGCGTCCCAGGGCATGTCCTCCGGAAACCATCGGGGGCCTTCGGGCAGATGGGACGCCGCAAGTTCCAGGAACGCGTCGACGTTGAAGCCCTCCTTGGCGCTCACCACGAGGACGTCGTCGAAGGGGGCCAGCTCCCGGGCGGCATCGATCTGGGAGGCCACGCGCTCGGGCGATGCGATGTCGGCCTTCGTGATGAGGAGGATCTTCGGCGCCTCGGCCCGGGCCACGTGATCGGCCACCCAGGCGTCTCCCCTGCCCACGGGCTTGGTGGCGTCCACGAGCATGGCCGCCACGTCCACATCGGCGAGCTCGGCGAGGGCCTGCCGGTTGAGCTCCGCGCCGAGCGCGTCCTTGGGCTTATGGAGTCCCGGCGTATCGACGAGCACGATCTGCGCCCCGGGACGGTCGATCACGGCGCGGAACCGCTTGCGGGTGGTCTGGGCCACATCGCTCGTGATGGCCACGTGGCTTCCGAGGCAGGCGTTCACGAGCGTCGACTTGCCGGCGTTCGGCCGGCCCACGAGGGCGACGAAGCCGCTCCGGAAGCGATCCGCACCCTGGACCTTGGACTCGCCCATGCATCGCTCCCCCCGACGGACCGCCGCGCTCCTCGGATTCTACGGCGCATCGGGGAGCGTCTCCTCGTGGAAGGGCTCCTCCGCGTAATCGTCCTTCTGAAGGTCGAGGTCGTCGTGCATATGGTCCTCGAAGCCGTCGAGCTCCAGGTCCTCCTCCTCGGTCTCGGCCTCGTCGAGGGGGCTGTTGTGGGTCACGTCATCCAGATCGAATTCCTGCTCTTTGGGGTCCATCGCGCTCCCATCGTCGACGTTTCTCCGCCAAGGGAGCCATACCCCACGAGGGCCCGGCCTAGCCAGCGCGCTCTAGGCGATGAGCCCGAGGCGAAGGAGCCCGTAGTAGGCGAAGAGGAGGATCCCCAGGATGCCCACGGCCACCGAGAGCACCCAGACGGCGGCGGCGCTCACGTCCTTCGCCTTGCCCGCGAGCGGATGGTATTCGGGCGAGACGAGGTCGACGACGGTCTCGATCGCCGTGTTGAGGAGCTCGGCCGCGATGACCGCGCCGATGGATCCGATGACGATGGCCCAGACCTCCACGGGCACGCGGAGCACCGCCGAGAGCGCGAGGGCGACGATGCCCAGGGCCGCCATCACCTTGATGTTGCGCTCGCTCCTCCAGGCGATGCGGAAGCCCTGGATGGCGAAGCCGAAGCTCTTGCCGAAGCTCGGGTGGTCCCTGTCCGAACCCGGGATCACCGCTCCGCTCCCTCGCGGACGGAGGGGGGCTCCGCGAAGGGCGCGGGAGCGCCCGCGGAATCCGGCCCGAGCGTACCCTGGACCTTGGGGTCGACAGTCCCCCGCGCCGATCCCTCGCCTCCATGGCGCGTCGTCGCCACGTGCGGGAGCGCGCCCCGCGTGGCCTCGGCCACGAGCTCGTCCTCGCGGGCCTCCATGATGAGGGCGTCCTCCTCCCTCACATGGTCGTAGCCCAGGAGATGGAGCATGCCGTGGACGATGAGGAGCCTCGTCTCGTCCGCTTCGGTCGTGCCCAGGCGCCTCGCCTGGTCGCGGATGTGGGCCGGATCGAGCACCACATCGCCCAGGCAGCAGGGCTCGCCGGGCGCCAGATCGGCGTCGCCCGGGCGCTCGAGCTCCACCGAGAGCACGTCGGTGGGGCCGTCGACCCCGCGGAGCTCGCCGTTCAGCCGGGCCATCTCATCGTCGCCCACCACGCTGACCGAGAGCTCGCAGGGGCGCTCCACGCCCTCGGCGGCGAGGACGAAGGTCGCCAGCTCCAGCACGTCCGCCTCGCTGAGGGCGAGGGGCACGGGCGATCGATCCGCGCAGACGAGGGAGAGCACCATCAGGCATCTTCCCCGGAGCCCGACGCCCTCGCGCCCGCGGCGGATTCGGCCGCCTCGTAGGCGTCCACGATCTTCCCCACGAGGTCGTGGCGCACCACGTCCTCGCGGCCCAGGTCCACGAACGTGATGCCGTCGATGCCGGCGAGCACCGAGCGGGCCGATTCGAGCCCGTTCCTCCCGAGGAGGTCCCGTTGGGTCCCGTCGCCCGTGACCACGAAGGTGGAGCGGAACCCGAGCCGCGTGAGGAACATCTTCATCTGCTCGGGCGTCGTGTTCTGGGCCTCGTCGAGGATGACGAAGGCGTCGTTCAGCGTTCGCCCGCGCATGAAGGCCAAGGGGGCGATCTCGATGGAGCCCTGCTCGATGTACTCGTTCGCCCTCTCCCTCTCGCAGAGGTCGAAGAGCGCGTCGTAGAGCGGACGGATGTAGGGGTCGAGCTTCTCATCGAGGGTGCCCGGGAGAAAGCCGAGGCTCTCCCCCGCCTCCACGACCGGCCGCGTGAGGACGATGCGCCCGACCTCCTTCCGGCGAAGGGCGAGGACGGCCATAGCCATGGCGAGGTAGGTCTTGCCGGTGCCGGCGGGCCCTGTGGCGAAGGTGATGGTGGAGGAGCGCATCGCGCGCACGTAGGCTTGCTGACCCGGCGTCTTGGCCCCCACCACATGCCCCCTGAAGGTGCCCAGCACGTCGTCGTCCGCCGCCTCGACGAGGGCCTCGGGGAGGGCGAGCATGCGGTCCACGTCCTGTGCCGTGGGCGTCATGCCCCGCTCGACGATGCCCATGAGCGCGCCCAGGGCCTGGGCCACCCGGTTGGCTTCGGAGAGATCCCCCATGATGTTCACGGTCTGGCCGCGCACGGTGATGTCCGCCGAGGTGGCAGCCTCTATGCGCCTCAAGAGCGCGTCGGCGGGGCCCATGAGGCGCGTGATGTCCACCGCGTCCGGGATGGTGAGTCTCAGCTGGGATGCTTCCATAGGGCCATTCTAGGCCGTCAGCTGCAGTCGAGCGCGGAGGGCCCGAGGAGCCCCTTCGCGATGGCGTCGACGAGCGATCCCCTCTCAGCTCCGCCGTCCACGCGGGCCCTCACGAGTCCCCCGGTCACGCCGAAGCCCTCCGACTCCACGAGCACCCGCTGGCGGCTGCCCACGAGCGAAGCCGCATAGCGCCCGCGCATCTCGTCGCGGAGGCGGCGCGCCTCCTTGGAGCGGGCCTTCGCCGTGCGCGCATCGACTCGGCCCTCGAGCCCCGATGCCTCGGTCCTGGGCCGGGGCGAGTAGCGGAACACGTGCATGTTCGAGAAGCCCATGGCCCGGCAGAATTCGAGCGATTCAGCCCAGTCGCCGTCGGTCTCCCCGGGAAAGCCGCAGATGAGGTCGGCCGCGATGGCGACGTCGGGGATCTTCGACCTCGCGGCGCGCACGCGGTCGGCATAGCCCTCTGCCGAGAGCTCGCGCCCCATGCGCGAGAGCGTCCGCTCCGAACCGGATTGGAGCGGCATCGCGAGGTAGGGCGCGATCCGTCCCCTCGAGGAGGCCATGAGGTCGATGAGGCCGTCCGTCACGTCCTGGGGCTCGATGGACGAGAGGCGGAGCCTCCCCACGTCCGTCTCGGCGAGGAGCCGCGCGAGAAGGCCCTCGAGGCCGACTCCCGCATCGTCATAGCAACCGAGGTTGACGCCGCAGAGCACCACCTCTCCGAAGCCCTCGCCCGCGAGCGAGCGCACCTCGGCCACCGCAACGTCCGCTTCCATGGAGCGCGAGGGGCCGCGGGCGGTCCTGACCAGGCAGAAGGCGCAGTGGCGCGAGCAGCCGTCCTGGATCTTCAGACTCGCGCGCGACCGGCCGAGGGCCCCATGGCCCCGGCGTCCCTCGGCCGGGAGCGTCCCCTCGCTCCCGAGGGCCCGAGCCGTGGCGCCCGCCACGGCCTTGCGGTCCGCCACGACGACGATCTTCTCGCCCAGCTCCGAGAGGGCGGGCTCGAAGAGGGCCGCGGCGCACCCGTAGGCGATCACCTGCCGCACGCCGGGACGGGCCGCCTCGCGCCTGAGCGCCTGGCGCGTCTTGGCCTCGGCCTCGCCCGTCACGCAGCAGGTGTTGACGATGATGACGTCGGCGGCATCCGGGTCCGAGAGCGCCGCGCCCATGCCCTCGAGCGTCCGCGAGAGCGCCTCGTTCTCGGCGCGATTCACCCGGCACCCGAGGGTGACGAGCGCGACGGTGGGGCGCCGCTCGATTCCCGAGACGGCGCTACTTCGAATGGCGGGCATGCTTGGGGGCCCTTCTCGCGCCCGTCCCGCTCGAGGCGGGCGCGGGGCGCACGCGACCGCCATGGGCGATGCTCATGCGCCGGAGCTCGTCCCGCTCGGCATCGCTCAGCCCTTCGGGAGCGTGGACCGAGACGACGCCCACGAAGTCGCCGCGACCGTGGCCCGAGCGCCTGGGCATGCCCCTCCCGTCCACGCGGACCCCGCTCCCTTCGAGACTCGAAGGGGGCACCTCCACCACGAAGGACTCCTCTGGGAGGATCCCCTCCACCTCGATCTCGCAGCCGAGGATCGCCTCGAGCGCATCCACCTCGAGCGACTGGACGAGGTCGTCGCCGGAGCGGCGGAATCGAGGGTCGTCCTCCACGAGGAGCTCCACCACCAGATCGCCCGTCGGGCTCCCGCGCCAGCCGGCCTCGCCGAGCCCTGCGAGGCGCAGCGTCTCGCCGGTGCGCGCTCCCACGGGCACCTCGATCTCCACCACCTCGTGGCTGGGCACACGGCCCTGGCCGTCGCAGGTCTCGCAGGGATGCTCGACGATCGTCCCCGACCCCCCGCACTGGGGGCAGGGCACCTGGGTCTGCATGCGGCCGAGGATCGTGTTCTGCCAGGTCACCTGGCGTCCGGTGCCGCCGCAGACGGGACAGCTCACCGGGGGCTCGCCCCCGCTCGATCCCGTGCCCCCGCAGTCGTCGCAGGCGGAGAGCCGGTCGTAGGCGATGGTCCGCGCGGTCCCGGTGGCCGCCTCCCGAAGGCTCACCGAGAGGCGCGCCGCCATATCGCGCCCTCGCCGCTGGCGGCGCCCCTGGCCGCCGGCCCTGGAGGCACCGAAGAACTCGCTCATGAGGTCGGCCATGTCGAAGCCGCCGAAGAAGTCGTCCATCGAAGTGAAGCCGCCGGGCCCGTCCGGATCGCCGAACCGGTCGTAGTTCTCGCGCCGCTTGGGATCCGAGAGCACCGAGTAGGCCTCGTTGATCTCCTTGAAGCGCTCCTCGGCGTCGGGGGCGCTGGACACGTCCGGGTGCATGACCCTCGCCTTGGCGAGGAACGCGCGCTTGACCTGGCTCGGAGTGGCATCTCGGTCGATGCCGAGGAGCTCGTAGTAATCGCGATCCGTCTTGGCCATGCCGCGCCTCCCTCCCCGCAGGCCCCGCCGATCCCGCCGGTTCGACCTCAGCCTTCGCTCACGATGGCGCGGGCCCGCTCGGAAGCGGCCTCGACGGCGCCGATGACCAGCGGGTAATCCATGCGCGTGGGCCCGACGCAGGCCACATAGCCCACACCAGAGAAGGCATGGTACTCCTTGGCCACGACGCTCATCCTCCGAAGGCGCTCGTCCGCGTTCTCACCGCCGATGGAGACCATGAGGCCGGCGCCATCGACGAGCGAGGGGCCCTCGGGCGCCAGGTCGGCCTCTTCGAGGGCATCGGCCACGACGCACACGACCTGGGGATCCTTGAACTCCGGCTGCGCCAGGAGGAAGGCCATCCCCGACCGCTCCTCCGAAGGATGGGCCTCGCTCGCCAGCGCCCGCACGCAGGCGACGACCGCCACGAGGAAGCGCGCGCCCCCGGGCGTCAGGCGCCCGTCCGCCGCGACGGCGCCGATCCTCTCGCCGACGCAGGCCTCGGAAGCCGCCTCCTCCACACGGGCGAGCTCATCGTCGGGTATGGGACAGCGGAGCGAGCGGCTCGCCACGTGCCCGTCGTCGAAGACGGCCACGCAGGCGACGCGCCCGTCGGCGCAGCGGGTGAGCGACACCCTCGCCACCCGCGCTCCCTGGGGCGCCGGCTCCGATACCACGGCAAGGCAGCGGGTGAGCCGCGCCAGCTCGCGCGAGAGGCCGCGAAGGCTCGTCGCCCGGCTTGGGCGGGCCACCGAGTCCATGGCCCGGCCATGGGCGAAGGGGATGCCGTCCTCCACCACCGCCCTGTAGCCCAGATCGGTGGGGATGCGTCCGGCCGACACGTGCGGATGGGTGAGGTGCCCCGAGCGCTCCAGTCCCGCGAGGTCGTTTCGGACCGTGGCGCTCGAGACCCCCATGCCATGGCGGTCGACGAGCGCCTTGGATCCCACGGGCGCGCAGGTGCCCACGTACTCCTCGACCACGGCCCGAAGGACCGCCATCGCCCTGCCCGCGACCATCGGCCTCACCTGGATCCGTAGAGGCCGTAATAGCCGTAGGGGCCGCCCATGGTGCAGCTCATGAAGAGCACGATGAAGACCGCGACCATGAGGCCCTCGGAGATGCCGCGGACGACGGCCTGGCCGCCGCGCTTCCACCAGATGCCGTTGTGACCGCCGAGCCCGCCGGCGATGAGCTGGTACACGCCGTAGGCGAAGGGGACGGCCGCCACGACGCCCACCGAGGCCAGGTACGGGGTGAACCCCATGACCACGATGCCGACGAGGAGGATCACCAGCGCGAGCCCGATGGAGGAGAAGCCCTGGGCGGACCTTCGGGTCAGCCGTTCGGCCGCCACGGCGACGCGGCAGATGAAGTCCCCGCCCGTCTCACCGTTGGTGCCGGCGTTGCCCATGCCGCCCACGCGCGCCTCGTAGCCGTCGTGGACCCCGGCGGGGATGTTCACGACCACCTCCGAGGAGCTCTGGACGCGCCCCGTGCCCTGGCAGGCATGGCAGGGATCGCTCACCACCTGACCGGACCCCTGGCACTCGGGGCACTCCATGACCATCGTGCCGAATCCCATGCCGAAACCGCCGAGGACGTCGTTCAGGTCGACGTTGATGCGCCCCGTCCCGCCGCAGGTGGGGCAGGTCCTATGGCGCTCCGCTCCCTCGGAGCCGGTCCCGTGGCACACGTCGCACGTCACATAGCGCTGGTAGGTGAGGGTCTTGCGCACGCCCTGGGCCGCCTCGTCGCCCGTGAGCTCCAGCTCCACGACGACGTTGGCCCCCGTCTGGGGCTTGTAGGCCGGGGCGGAGCCCGAGCGGCGCGCCGCGCCGCCGAAGGGGAAGGGCGAGCCCCCGAAGGGCGCCCCTCCGTACGGGGAACCGCCGAAGGGAGAGGCCGGGGCCCCTTGGCTCTGGGGCCCGTAGGCGCCGAAACCGCCGGACTTCATGGCGTCGTAGCGCCGGCGCTTGGCATCGTCCGAGAGCACGGCATAGGCCTCGGAGACCTCCTTGAAGCGCTCCTCGGCGTCGGGCTCCTTGTTCACATCGGGATGGAGCACGCGGGCCTTCCGCTGGAACGCCTTGCGGATCTCGTCCGTGGTGGCCGACGACGGGACGCCCAGGATCTCGTAGTAGTCCTTGTCGGTCATGCCTGCCATGCACGGGCCCTTCGTCGCGGCGCAGATGGGGCAAGTTTACTCGACCTCGGCGAGCGCCCAAAGGTTGCCATAGAGGACGTTCCCCATGAGCCACCCCCTGTCGGTGGGCGCGAGACGGTCCCCCTTCGCCTCGAGGAGGCCGGCATCCCCGAGGTACGCGAGCGTCCCTCCCACCCTGGGCCCGAGCACCGCTCGGGCTCGCTCGACGAGCTCCCTCGAGAGGCCCTTCGAGAGGCGGGCTGCGAGCATGAGGTCCTCGGCCATCGCCTGGCGCCGGTCGAGCTCCTCGATGTCGAAGGAGAGGTCGCGCATCGATCGGGCGCCCGCGACCGCCTCCGTCGTCGACGCGCACGCGAGGCGGAGCCTTCCACCGCCCTCCCCTTCGAGCATCGAAGCCGCCGAGGGGCCGAGCCCGAGGTAGGCCCGCCCCTCCCAATAGGCGAGGTTATGGCGGCTCTCCTCCCCGGGCCTCGCGTAGTTGGAGACCTCGTAGCGGCTGAGGCCCTCCTCCTCGAGGGCGCGGGACGCCTCTTCCAAAAGGTCCGCCGCCCCGTCCTCGTCGGGGGCGTCGAGGCGCCCTTCGGCCTCGAGGTCTCCGAAGGGCGTCCCCTCGTGGACCTCGAGCGCGTAGACGCTCACGTGCGCGGCGCCGGCGCCCACGATGCGGCGGACGTCCTTGGCGAGGTCGCCCGGCCCCTGGCCCGGGCAGCCGGCGATGAGGTCCGCGGAGACGCGAAGGCCCGCCGAGCTCGCCCGCTCGATGGCGCGGAGGGCCTCGCGCGCGCTGTGGATCCGTCCGAGGCGCCTCAGCACGGCGTCATCGCTCGATTGCGCGCCGATGCTCGCGCGCGTGGCGCCGGCCTCTCGGCAGGCCCGAAGGAGCTCGGGCGTCGTCGACTCCGGATTCGCCTCGAACGTGAGCTCGCCGAGGCCATGGGGAAGAAGATCGCGCACGCCCTCGATGAGGGTTGCCAGCCCCTCGCCGAGCGCGGTCGGCGTCCCGCCCCCGATGTAGACGGTCCGAACCCTATCGAGGACGCCCTCGCTCGCGCATTCGCCGACGAGTCGAAGGAGCGCATCCGCGTAGCTTCGGGCGAGGTCGCCGTCCTCCCCCACCGCCTGCGAGCGGAAGTCGCAGTAGGCGCAGCGCGATCGGCAGAAGGGGATGTGGAGGTAGAGGGCCTCGAACGAGGCGGCCGAGCTCACGCGAGGCCTCCCCTGCGCAAGGCCTCCTCCACGTCGCGCGAGAGCGCGATGAACTCGGCCTCGTCGCCGCAGCCCATGGCGCGGTCGCGCCAGCGGGCGGCGCCCGGCAGCCCTTTGAGGTAGAGGCAGGAGATGGTCCTCGCCTTCAGGATGTGCTGGCCCGTCTTGGAGAGGAGCCGCACATGGAGGCGCCAGGCCGCCATCCGCTGGGCCGGGTTCGGAACATCGGGCGAGGCCCCGGCCAAAAGCCCTCTGGCCCGGTCGAAGACCCAGGGATCGCCGTAGCTCCCGCGGGCGAAGAAGACGCCCGAGCAGCCGGCCTCCTCGATGAGCGGCCTCGCCCGCGCTTCGTCGGTCACGTCGCCCGACCCGATGACGGGCACGGAGACGGCGCCCGCCACGCGGGCGACGGCGGCGTCATCCGAGCTTCCGCGGTAGAGCTGGCTCGCGAAGCGGCCGTGGACGGCCACGGCAGAGGCGCCGGCCTCCTCGAGCGCCCTCGCGAAGGGGACGGCCACCGGCCGCTCGGGCGTGCGGCCGAGGCGGATCTTCGCCGTCACCGGCACCGCGGAGCCCGCGTCCTCGAGGCCCCGTCGGCACGCGCGGACGATCCCTTGCGCGAGGGCGGGATCGTCCAGGAGCGCCGAGCCCTCCCCCCGCCTCGTCACCTTTGGCACCGGGCAGGCCATGTTCACATCGATGAGCGCGAGCTTGGCCCCCAGCCTCTCGGCGATCCTCGAGCAGGCCCGTCTGAAGCGCGCCGGATCGGCGCCGAAGAGCTGCACGGCGAGGTCGGGTTCGGCGGCATCGGGATCCAGGAGCTCCCAGGTCCTCGAGGAGTCGTACTCGAGGCCCGTGGCCGATACCATCTCGCTGTAGGCGAGCGCTGCGCCGCCCGCGCGGGCCATGAGCCGATAGGCCCTGTCGCTGACCCCCGCCATGGGGGCCATGAGGAAGGGGTTCCGCGCGAGCGCCTCGGCGAAGGGAACCGCCCTCGGAAAGGGCGCAAGGTCCGCGTCCAACCCCGCTTCGGAGGCGCTTGTGGCCAGAAGCTCGCCCGCCGGCGAGGCCGAGGCGGCGGGAGACGCGCTCACTCGCCCACCTTGAGGATGGCCATGAACGCCTCCTGCGGCACGTCCACCTTGCCGATGGACTTCATGCGCTTCTTGCCCTCCCGCTGCTTCTCGAGGAGCTTCCGCTTGCGCGAGATGTCGCCGCCGTAGCACTTGGCCAGCACGTCCTTGCGCCGGGCCTTCACGTTGGTGCGCGCCACGACGCGCCCGCCCACCACGGCCTGGATGGGGACTTCGAAGAGCTGACGGGGGATGATCTCCTTCAGCTTCACCGCGAGGTCGTGGCCCACGGCGTAGGCCTTGGTCGCGTGGACGATGAACGAGAGGGCGTCCACGGGCTCTCCGGCGAGGAGGATGTCCAGCTTCACCAGATCCGCCGTCTCGTAGCCGTCGAGCTCGTAGTCGAGCGAGGCGTAGCCGCGGGTTCGGCTCTTCAGCTGGTCGAAGTAGTCGAGGATGAGCTCCGAGAGCGGCACGCGCCAGTGCATCTCCACCGAGGTCTCGCCGATGTAGACCATGTCGAGGAAGGTGCCGCGGTGCTCGACGGTGAGATCCATCACGGCCCCCACGTACTCGGGCGGCACGATGACCTTGGCCGCGAGCATCGGCTCCTCGATGAAGGCGATCTGGGTGGGGTCGGGCAGGTCGATGGGGCTCTTCACATCGAGGATGGAGCCCTTGGTGGTGTGGACGTGGTAGTCGACCGAGGGCGCCGTCGCCACGAGGTCGAGGTCGAACTCGCGCTCGAGCCGCTCCTTCACCACCTCCATGTGCAGAAGGCCGAGGAAGCCCGCGCGGAAGCCGAAGCCCAGCGCGACCGAGGTCTCGGGCTCGTAGGTGATGGAGGGGTCGTTCAGGCAGAGCCGCTCGAGGGCGTCCCTCAGCGCCTCGTAGTCCTTCGTGTCGACGGGGAAGAGCCCGCAGAAGACCATGGGCTTGGCCTCACGGTAGCCGGGAAGGGGCTCGCCCGCCGGCCGCTCCGCGCCGGTCACGGTGTCGCCCGCATGGACGAGCGCCGGATCCTTGAGGCCGGTCACGAGGTAGCCCACCTCGCCCGCGCCAAGGCGCGGGAGCTCCCTCTCCTTGGGTTGGCGATAGCCCACCCCCTCGACGTCGAAGACGGCCCCCGACGCCATGAGCCGGCAGGCCTCGCCCGGCACGAGGGCGCCGTCCATCACGCGCACGATGGCGACGACCCCCCGGTAGGCGTCGAACCAGGAATCCACCACGAGCGCCCGGAGAGGGGCGTTGTCATCGCCCGCCGGCGGTGGGACGAGGCGCACCACGGCCTCCAGGAGCTCGTGAATCCCCTCGCCCGTCTTCCCCGACACCAGCACCGCGTCGTCGGCCGGGATCGCGAGGGCCTCCTCTATCTGGGCGCGCACCCCCTCGGGGTCGGCGCTCGGAAGGTCGATCTTGTTGATGGCGGGGACGATCTCCAGATCCGCGTTCATGGCCAGAAGGGCGTTCGAGACGGTCTGGGCCTCGACGCCCTGGGTGGCGTCCACGACGAGCACGGCGCCCTCGCAGGCCGCGAGCGAGCGCGAGACCTCGTAGGAGAAGTCCACGTGACCGGGCGTGTCGATGAGGTTCAGGTGGTAGGTCTCGCCGTCGTCGGCGTCGTAGGCCACCCGCACGGCGTTCGACTTGATGGTGATGCCCCGCTCGCGCTCGATGTCCATGGAGTCCAGCAGCTGCGAGACCATCTCGCGGCCGTCGACCGCGTGGGTGGCCTCGAGGATGCGGTCCGAGATGGTGGACTTTCCGTGGTCGATATGGGCCACGATGGAGAAGTTCCGGGTACGGGCGCGCAGCTCCCTGGGGTTCTGTGGGGCATCAGACTTCATGGGGCTGATGATAGCCGAGACCACGGTCGTGGGGTACAATGCCGAGGTTGCCGACGAGAGCCGGCCCGCAACCGACGACCTCCATCCATGAAAGGCATTCCGTGGCGAACATCAAATCCCAGAAGAAGCGCATCAAGACCGCTGAGAAGGCCCGCCTTCGCAACCGCGCCGTCCGTTCCTCGCTGAAGACCGCCGTGAAGAAGGTGCGCGTCGCGGTGGAGGAGGGCGACAGGGACCTCGCCCAGAGGCTCGCGAACGACGCCTGCCGCAAGCTCGACAAGGCCGCCAGCAAGGGCGTCATCCACAAGAACCAGGCGGCCGAGCGCAAGAGCGGCGTGCAGAAGCTGGTGAATACGCTCGGCTAAGGGCGCACGCGCCACCGAAGGTGAAGCGGGGCCCCGGAGCGATGCCGCTCCGGGGCCTTTTCGCGTGGCGACCCATCGTACGGGCCAGGGAGCGGCAGAGGCTGCCGACGATTCCCTTCCCGCCGCTCTCAGGCGATGCGCGCGCGGGCGCCGGCGCAGACCGAGACGATCCAGAGGGTGAGCGCCGTCTTGGAGTCCTTCGAGCCCTTGAGCGCCAGCTCGCACGCCAGCGCGCCCTCGAGGGCGCCCACGAGCTCGGTGCGGCTGAACCTTCGCGCATCGCGCAGGTGGTTCTTGCACCGCCAGGCCTCGTAGGGCTTGAGGCCCAGGCAACCGGCCAAATCGCGGGAGCGCCCTTCGGCGTCGAGCTCCTTGGCGATGAGGAGCTCTCGGATCCGCCGTGTGACGAAGAGGTGCACCGATATCTCGGAACCGGGCTCCATGGCCCCGAGCGACGCGAGGGCGCTCCGGGCATCCCGCGCGGCCACGGCGTCCGCCACCGCCCACGGACCCGGCCCGGCGACACGGCTCACCGACGTCTCCACGAGGCGCCGGGTGATGCGCCGCTCGCCCGGGTTCAGCTCGCGAAGCGTCCTCAGCGTCCGACTGAGCATGACGGTGTCCTTGCCCACCCGGTCGATGAGCTCCCGGCTCGCGTCGAAGTCGATGGAGAGCCCCAGCTCGGCCGCCATGGCCACCACCTGGCCCGAGAGGTCCTTCGCCCGGGGCGGCGCGCAGTCGATGATGGCCTGCGCGCCCTGGGCGGCGATGGCCTTGTAGAGCTTGGATCGCTTGTCCAGGCGCTCGGCCAGAACGAGGAGCGACGCCTCCGGATTCGGATCCGACAGGTACGAGGCGAGCCCCTCGGCGGCGAACTTGGGCAGCTCCTCGGCGCTGCGGAGCACCACGAGCCTCGGCCCTGGCCCCATGGGGAACCGGTCGAGCGAGGCGAGGATGCGCGCGAGGGCCTCCTCGTCCATCTCCTTCGTGGCCTCTATCTCGTCGAAGTCGAAGTCGGCGAAGGGGCCCTGGGAGCGCTGCCGGAATCGCGCGAGCGCGCGCTCGCGCTTGAGCGCGTCCTTGCCCACGGCCGCGTAGGCGGCCAACAGCCTCGAGCCCGCCATGGAGCGCCTCCCTTCGGCCTCTCGCCCCCGCCATGTCGCATTGTACGGTCTCGCCCGCCGGCGGCCCCTCGGGCGCTATCCCTTGGCGCAGACCACCTGCGGGCCGTCCGAGCCCGGGCGCACCTCCACGTCGCCCACGTCCTTGGTGCAGAGGAAGAGGCTCCCGGACTCCTCGAGGGTCTCCACGCAATCGGGCTTGGGATGGCCGTAGCTGTTGCCCTCGCCGGCGGAGGCGACGGCCACCTCGGCCTGGAGCGCATCGGCCGTCTCCGGCGTCACCGATGCCGACGAGCCGTGGTGGCCGACCTTCAGCAGGTCAAGATCGCCCACCTCGCCCATGCGCTCCAGCTCGCCCAGGACGTCCGATTCGGCATCGCCCGTGAGGAGCGCGCTCAGGCGCTCCTCGCCCTCCGCATAGTCGAGGCGGGCCACCATAGACTCGTCGTTCTCATCGCCATCCTCGGGCTCCATCGGCCAGAGGATCGTGAGGTCGAATCGCCCCACGCCGATCCTGTCGCCGGCGGTGACCTCTTGCAGGTCGCAGCCGAGCTCGTCGATCGCCTCCTCCACGCCCGTCCCCAGGGCCTCCCCTTGGCCCTCGGGCACGAGGAGCGTTCCCACGCTCACCTTCCCCACGAGGCTGGGGACGCCTCCCGCATGGTCGTCGTGCTGATGGGTGAGGAGCACGGCATCGAGCGAGAGCACGCCCTGGCGCGAGAGGGCGCTCGCCACCGCATCGCCCGGCCCCGTGTCCACGAGAACGGCATGGGCGCCGTCCTGGATGAGGATGGAGTCGCCCTGGCCCACATCGAGGATGACGACGCGCGGCGGGACGAAGAGGGGCCGCACGAACCAGTAGGCGACGGCACCTGCGGCGAGGGAACCTGCGATGCCCAGGATCCAGGAACGAGCGGGCCTTGGCCAGAGGAGGTAGAGGACGATCATGAGGATCGGCGTCGCCAGCGTGGCCCATGGCTCCTCGATGGCGATCTGGGCCTGGCCTAAGGGAAGATCCGCGAAGGCGCCGACGAGCCAGAGCACCGCCCGGGCGACGAGCGCCGCAGCGCCCACGGCGATGGGGCCGAGGATGGGCAGCCAGGCGAAGAGCGCGGCCACGAGGGCGAACGTGAGGAAGGCCTCGAAGAGGGGCACTGCGACGATGCCGGCCACAGGGGCGAGAAGCGATACCGTCCCGTAACTGACCGCGACCAGGGGAAGGGACGCGCAGAGGCAGACGAGCGTCGCGGAAAGGGTTCCCCGGGCGCTCCGCGCGAAGGCTCCGAGCACACTCCCCCGGCGCCTTCCGTCCCTTTCCCCTCGCACCCCGAAGAGGCCGTCCACCAGCCGCATCGCCCATGCCGAGAAGAGCGAGAGGGCGATCACACAGGTGGCCGAGAGGAGGAACCCCAGATCTCCGACGCATCCCACGTCCGAGAGCGTCATCGCGAGGCCCACCACGGCCACCGCCGTGAGCGAATGGGCCCGTCTGCCCGCAAGGTCCGCCCCCTGGGCGGCGCCGGCCATCGCGAAGGAGCGCAGGGCAGACGCCGGGGCGCCGCAGAGGAGCACGTAGGCCCCTCCCCAAAGGGCGAGGGAGGCCAACCGGGCCGTCCTCGGCCACTTGATCGCGAGGAGGAGCCTCCCCAGAAGCGACGTCGCGAGGGCGACATGGAGGCCCGAGACGGCGACGAGATGGGCGAGGCCCGCCCGAGAGAAGAGCTCGTCGACGCCGAAGGCCTCGAGGCCCTGGCGATCGCCCAAGGCGGCACCGGCCACGAGCGCCCGGCCGGGATCGTCCTCGGGCCCTATGGCCTCGAGCAGCGCCGAGCGGATGCCGTTCAGAAGGCCCGAGATCCCCCGTGCGGGCTCGACCTGGGGATCGCCCAGGAGCTCCACCGTGCCGGCAATGGCCCGCTGCCGGGAAGAGAGTCCGAAATCATCGTCCTCGAGGGTCTTGAATCGGCCCACGCCGCGGATGGCGTCGCCCCTCGCCGCGAAGACCGGCGATGAGAGCCAGACCTCGCCCACCGCCCTCCCCCGCCCGTCGATGGCGGTGGCCTCGAGCCACCATCCGCCCCTCTCGGTGGCGCTGGCGTCGCTTCGGGCCACGAAGTCGAAGGTCGAGACCGGCGAGGAGGAGAGCGCGGCCAGGGTCGCCTCCTGCCGGGCGAGGCTCGCCTGGGCGAGCGCCATCGCAAGGCAGGCCGAGACGATGAGGACCGCCGCGACGCCCCAGCCGCTCGCGATCCGGGTGCGATGGATGCGGAGGAGCAGACAGAGGAGCACCGTCACGGCTGCGGCCGAACCCCACCAGACGGATGCCGGGGCGAAGCGCCACTCGCCGGGAGCGAACCTCCAGAGAAGGAGCCTCGCGCCGGAGACGACCACGGCGAAGGCGATGAGCGCGAGGGGGATGGCCGGCCTCTTCGGCCAGGGCTCGCCCTCAGATGCAGACAAGATCCCTCACCTTGGCGAGCTTCTTCTCGCCGATCCCCGAGACCCTCATGAGATCGTCGACCGAGGTGAAGGGGCCGTTCTGCTCACGGTCGGCGATGATGTTCGCGGCCGTGGCCTCCCCCACCCCGGGAAGCTCGCAGAGCTCCTCGGCGCTCGCCGTGTTGAGGTTGACGAGGCCTCCCGACGTTCCCTGGGAGGCGGAGGACCCGCTGCCCGAGACGACGCCCGCGGCGGACGCATCGGCCGTCCCAACGGGCTCGCCGACCGCGGCGACGCTCTCGGCCTCCTGGACGGGCGCCTCCCCCACCGAGGGGATGTGCACCTTGCTCGCATCGGGCACTTGGGCGGCGAGGTTCACGGCGGCGGTGTCGGCATCGCCGGTGAGGCCGCCCGCCGCGGCCACCGCATCGGCCACCCGGGGATCGGCTTGCAGGAGCTCGTAGACGCCCGGCGACGCGACGGCGCCATCGACGTGCACCTTGGTGACCTTCGGAGCGGCGGCCCCCTCCCCTTCGCCGGCCGCCTCCGCATCGGCTCCGTCCGCTTCCCCGCCCTCTTCCGCGGGCTCCTTCGACTCGGCATCCGGAGCCTCGGCATCTTCGGCGCCCGCCCCGTCGCCTCGCTCCAGGGTGATGCCATCGGCGCTCTGCGCGAAGAGGATCCCGACCCCGCCGATCCCCACCGCGAAGATGCAGGCGACGGCCGCGATGATGGGCGCGCCCTTGCCCCCAAGCCGGCGGTTGAGCGAGTGGAGCGTGTGTCTCAGCTGTGCCATGGCGAACCTCCGCGGCCATGGTCGCGCGCCGGGAGCCCACGTCGACCGTGCGAAGCGGAAGTTCGGTTCCCGCGCCCTCACCAGGGAGCGCGGGGCATCTAACCGGGCAGCTCGAGGGGCCCGTTCCCTCGTGGGGAGCCTGTGGATCAGACGACCTTGGCCGGCGAAAGGTCGCTATGGCGCTCGGAGAGGGATCTTGGGGGCCTATAGCTGGGGCAACCCTCAAGATCGATGTACTCGATGGAGTCCAGGAGCCCTTGGACGAGGGGCTCCGGGCGAAGCGCCTCCCAGGCCGCCCTCACGGCGGCGAGGCGGGCGTGGGTCTCGGGGCGCCTGGGCATGAAGAGCGTGCAGCAGTCGGTGGCCTGCTGGCTCGAGAGGTCGAAGGTGCCGAGCTCCTGGGCGCGCTCGATGATCTCGACCTTGTCCGAGCCGATGAGCGGACGGAGCACGGGAAGCTCCTCCACCACGTCATCGACCGCCTGGATGTTGTCGAGGGTCTGGGACGCCACCTGGCCGAGCGATTCCCCCGTGACGAGGGCCTTGGCGCCCTCGATGCGCGCCAAGCGCTCCGCGACTCGGAACATGAAGCGCCGGTAGAGGATCACTCGGAGCGCGGGCGGCGCATCAAGGGCCACCTGGCGCTGCACCTCGCCGAAGGGCACCACGTAGAGCCTGCCGGCGATGCCGGCGGGCCGGAGCGCCTCGAGGATGTCGCGCACGAGCCATTCGCCATCGTCCGAGGTCACGGGCCGTCCCGAGAAATGCAGCGGGCAGACGCAGGCGCCGCGCCGCCCCACCATCCAGGTGGCCACCGGCGAATCGAAGCCGCTGGAGAGGAGCGACACCACCTTGCCGGCCGTTCCCACGGGCAGTCCGCCCACGCCCCGAACGCCGTCGCAGAAGACGTAGCCGTCCCCGCCGACGATGTTCACGTGCACCGTGACGTCGGGCGCCTTCATGAGGACCTTCTTATCGGGGAAGGCCTCGCAGAGCGCCGCTCCCACCACGCGGTTCATATCGAGGGTGTGCATGGCGAAGTCCGTGTTGGACTTCTTCGCATGCACCTTGAACGTTTCGAAGGGGCCGGCCTCCGAGAGCGCTGCGATGGCCGAGGCGCAAAGGGCCTCCTCGCTTCGCGCGCATCGCCAGGCGACCATGACCCGAGCGACCCCCGGAACCTGCCGGATGATGGCTGGCGCGAGCCGCGTGTCGGCGGGATCCTCGAACGTGGCGAGGACGCGTCCCTGGAGCCTCCCCAAGTGCTTCAGCGACAGGCCGTCGAGCGCTGTGCGGAGGTTCAGGAGGAGCGCATCCTCGAAGAGCCTGCGATTCTTTCCTTTGAGCCCTATCTCGTGATAGGAGACGAGGCAGACGGGATCGGCCATGGCTCGCGAAGGCGACCGCTAGTCGTTCTGGTTGCCGTCAGCGAGCTCTGCGTCGAACTCCTTCTTGTCGTAGCTCAGCGTCCCATCGTCGATCTCCTTCATGGCGATGGAGATGGGATCCTCGCCGCTGATGATGCTCGTGACATCGTCGAAGCCCTGGACGTCGGCGACCCTCAGGCGCTGGCCGTGGAGCATGTTGTTGATATCGGCCGCGCGCTTGGAGGCGATGGAGCAGAGCAGGAAGGGGTTTTCCTCCGTCTTGGCGAGGAGGTCGTCGATCTGGGGCGAAGTGATATCCATGGTTCCCTTTCAATCAGCCGCGGACGAGCTCGATGAGCTCTTCGGCGGCCCTGTCGATGTCATCGTTCAGCACCCGCGCGTCGTAGCGGTCGGCGCAGCTCATCTCGCGCTCGGCGTTCGCCAGCCTGAGCTCGATGCGATCGGGCGTTTCCGTCCCTCGGCCCTCGAGCCTTTTCCGGAGCTCCTCCGTGGAGGGCGGCTCGATGAAGATGAGGAAGGCGTCCGGGCGGCGCTCGCGCACCTTGAGGGCGCCTTGGACGTCTATCTCGAGCAGGGGCGAGAGACCCCGCCCGATGGCCCTGTCGACCTCGCTCTCCAACGTCCCGTAGCGCTCGCCGTGAACCTCGGCCCACTCGAGGAGCGCGTCCTCGGCGATGAGGCGATCGAAGGCGGCGTCATCGACGAAGTGGTAATCGACGCCGTCGACCTCGCCCTCACGGGGCTCCCGAGTCGTGCACGAGACGCTGGGCACCACATCCGAACAGGCAGAGAGCACCCTGGAAGCCAGAGTGCCCTTCCCCACACCGGACGGCCCGGAGAGCACGATGGGCCGAGAGCTCTGTGACACCGCTATTTCGAGAGTAGCTCGAGGAGATGCTCGCGCTGGCGGGCGCCAAGGCCCTGGACCCTTCGCTTGGCCGAGATGCCGAGCTCGTCCATCACCTTGGCGGCCTTGGCCTTGCCATACCCCGGAAGCGACTCGATGAGGGCGCGCACCGGCATGCGGCTGGCGGCGGGATCGTCGGACTCGAGGACCTGCTGGAGGGAGACCTCGCCATTCTTGATCTTCTCGCGGAGCGCCGCGCGGGCATGACGGGCTTCGGCGGCTTTCTTCAGATTCTCTGCACGCTGCTCCTCAGAGAGCTTGGGAAGTGGCATTGACGTCTCCTTTTGTCGTTTAGAAGCGTTCGAATCCGCTTCTCGTACCTCGCTCGCGCCATGGAATCGGAGCGCCCATACCGCGCGCAACCGCTAGTTTTGCAGTCCGGCCCCTACGATGCAAGCGAGCGAGAGCCGAGCGACTCGGCTTTTCCGCCTTGCGCGCAGAGCGGGCAATCCTCGGGTGCGAATGAGGGCACCTCGATGGCGAGGAGCGGCCAGAAGGGAGCATCGAAGACGCGGTCGGTCTTGCGGTCGATGATGGAGACGACCCCCGCCACCGTGGCGCCCGCGGCCTCCACCACGTCGCAGACCTCCTTCACCGACCCGCCCGTGGTGACCACGTCCTCGCAGACGAGGACGTGGGCCCCCTCGGGTATCTCGAAGCTGCGGCGAAGGGCCATCTTGCCCTGCTCGCGCTCGGTGAACATGAAATCGACTCCCAGCGCGTAGCCGACGGCGAACCCGAAGGTGATGCCGCCCACCGCCGGAGAGACCACCAGATCGATGCTCTCGCGCACGTCCTCCGGGAGCCGTGCGATGGCCTCCTCGGCGAGCCTCACCGTGGTGCGGGGGCTCTCCATGACGCGGGCGCACTGGACGTAGGTATCGGAGTGGCGTCCGCTCGTGAGCACGAAGTGGCCATGGCGTATGGCTCCCGTCTCATCCAGGATCGCGAGGACCTCGGCATCGCCGAGCCGGTCGGAGCTGCTGGGCATTTCAACCTCCTGTTTGTTCGATTTCGGCCCGACGGCCGAGGATCGGGCGCGGGCGCGGGCTAGAGGGCGCTCGCGATCTGGTCGACGATGGCGTCGAAGGCGGCCTTGGGGTTCTCGGCGGCCGTGAGCGGGCGGCCGATGACCACCATCGAGGCGCCGGCCGCCACGGCCTCGCCGGGCGTGGCCACGCGCCGCTGGTCGCCGAGGGCGGCGCCTGCGGGCCGAACGCCGGGCGCGACGAGGATCGCCTCGTCGCCGAGGGCCTCACGGAGCGCCGCCACCTCCCGGGGCGAGCACACCATGCCGTCGACGCCCGCCCCCCAGGCGAGCCGCGCCAGGTCCCGCACCTCGCGCTCGACGGGCCGTTCGATGCCGATGGACGCGAGCGAGTCGTCGTCCATCGAGGTGAGCACCGATATGGCGATGACCTTGGATCCCTCGCGCCCCGACCTCGCGCCCCTCACGGCCGCCTCCAGCATCTCGGCGGCGCCGAGGGCATGGACGGAGAGGAGGTCGGCGCCCGTCGCCGCGGCCGAAGCGGCGGCGCCCTCCACCTGGAACGGGATGTCGAAGAGCTTCAAATCGAGGAAGACCTTGAGCCCGAGCTCCCTGAAGAGCTCCACGGCCCTCGGCCCCTCGCGGTAGAACATGGTCATGCCCACCTTCACCCAGCGAAGGCGCCCCTCGAGGGCCCTCGCCAGGGCGAGCCCCTCCTCGAGCGGGCAGTCGAGGGCGCAGATGACCTTCTCCGAGGCTTCCCCCCTGCTCAGCATTCGACGGCTCCAATCAGCTCGTTCACGTCCCGAACGCCCTGCGAGGCCACCCAATCGACGAGTTCGTCGAGGATGCGCGGGGCGCTGGCCGGCTCGAAGAGGTTCTGCGATCCCACGGAGACCGCCGTGGCGCCGGCGAGGATGAACTCCGCCGCATCCTCGCCCGAGGTGATGCCGCCAACGCCGCAGATGGGCAGCGAGACCGCCCTATGGGCCTCCCAGACCATCCGGAGGGCGATGTTGTGGAGCACCGGCCCTGAGAGACCGCCCGTGGGGCGGGAGAGCTTGGAACGGCGCGTATGGACGTCTATGGCCATCGCGGGGATGGAGTTGATCACGGTGAGGGCGTCGGCGCCCGCCGCCTCGAGGGCGCGCGCCACCTCGACCACGCGCTCTGGGGCCATCTTGACGAGGAGCGGCCGCTTGGTGCGCGGGCGCACGGCCGCTATGACCTCGGAGGCGCCCTCGGGGGTGGATCCCATGGCGCAGCCGCCCTGGGCGATGTTGGGGCACGAGATGTTGATCTCGAGCCCGGCGGCCCAGGGGGCGAGCTCCTCGAAGAGCTCCACCGCGCGCACGTATTCCCCCACCGAATGGCCCGCCACCTGGCAGATCACCTGACAGCCGCGCTCCTGGAGATGGGCCAGGTACTCACCGCATTCCTCCACGAAAGAGCGGACGCCGGGGTTCTGAAGGCCCACGGAGTTCATCATGCCGCCGAAGACGTCGGTCATGCGGGGCTGCGGATTGCCCTCCCACGGCTCGGCCGAGCAGCCCTTGGTGGTGATGGCCCCGAGGAGGCCCACATCGTAGAAGCCCTCGAACTGCCAGCCTTGGCCATAGGTGCCCGAAGCCGTGTTGATGGGATTGCCCATCTTGATGCCGCCGAGGTCGACGGCCATCGCGGGCATCGTCGCTTCGCTCACCAGATCACCTCCCTCGCGTCGAAGACGGGGCCGGCCTTGCAGGCGCCCTTCATGCCGCCGGTGGTCTTGACGGCGCAGGTGGAGCAGGCGCCGAAGCCGCAGGCCATCGTGCGCTCCATCGAGACCTGGCAGGGGATGCCGAGCTCTGTGGCCCTCGCCGACACCGTCTGCATGAGGGGCTCAGGGCCGCAGGCGAGGACGAGGTCGTAGGCGCGCTCGCCCATCAGGCGAAGGGCAGGGCCCGTCGCGAAGCCCCTCTCTCCGAGGCTGCCGTCGTCGGTGGTGACGACGACGTCGCCGGAGGTGCGCTCGCGCAGCCGATCCACGGCCCAGTGAAGCTCCCTGTGGCGGGCGCCCACGACGGCATCGAAGGCGATGCCGTGGCGATGGCACCAGACGGCCGCGGCGTAGACGGGCACGGTGCCCGTGCCCCCGGAGACGAGGAGCACCCTGGCCGCCCCCTCGTCGAGGCGCCAGCCATGGCCGAGGGGCCCGAGCACGTCGAGCTCCTCCCCCTCCAAGATCCGGGCCAGGCGACGCGTGCCGGGACCGAGGAGCGCGTAGACGATGTGGACGAGACCCTCTTGGGCCTGGGTCGCCACGAAGGAGAGGGGGATCCGTGCGAGCTGCCTGGGCTCTCCGCCCACGGCCACGTTCACGAACTGACCGGGCTCGAGGGCGCGGGCCAGATCGGCGCACTCGAGGGTGAGCCGCATGATGCCCTCGGCGACGATGCGGTTCTCGGCGATCCGCGCCCTATGGCAGGCGGCCTCGACGGGCGCGAGCGCGGGATATTCGATGCCGGCTATCTTCATGCGACCACCTCTCCAGCGCTGAGCACGTGACGACCCGAGACGAAGAGCTCCATGGGGCGCCCCGTGAGATGCGCCCCCATGAACGCGGAGTTCTGCGATTTGGACTCCAGGTAGTCCCTGTCCACGGTGAAGGAGGCCTCGGGATCGATGAGGGTGAGGTCGGCGACGGACCCTTCGAAGATGCCCACCTCGGGAAGGCGGAGGATCTTCCTCGGGGTGAGGGCCATCGCCTCCACCAGGCGCCGCCACGAGAGCCGGTTCGGCCGCACGAGGTTGGTGAGCATGAGCGGAAGCGACGTCTCGAGGCCGATGGTGCCGAAGGCGGCGATCTCGAACTCGCAGTCCTTCTCGTGCTTCGCATGGGGCGCGTGGTCGGTGACGACACAGTCGATGGAGCCGTCGACGAGCCCCTCGATGAGCGCCTCGGCGTCATCGGGGGTCCTCAAGGGCGGGTTCATCTTGAGGTTCGTCTGATAGGCGTCGGTGATGTCCTCCTCGGTGAGGAAGAGGTGATGGGGCGTGACCTCGCAGGTGACGGGCAGTCCGTCGGCCTTGGCCTGGCGCACGAGCTCGAGCGAGCGGGCCGTGGAGATGTGGGCCACGTGGAGCGGGCAGCCGGTGAGCCGGCAGAGCTCGATGTCGCGCATGATCTCGAGCTCCTCGCCCAAGGCGGGCCAGCCGAACATGCCGAGGCGCGTGGAGGCGCGCCCCTCGTTCACCACGCCGTTCTTGGTGAGCGTCTCGACCTCGCTGTGGGCGATCACGACGCGATCGAACTGCGAGACGTAGGCCATGCAGGTGCGCATCATGCCGGCCGACTGCACGCCGTGGCCGTCATCGGAGAAGCCGACGGCGCCGGCGAGCGTCATATCGCCGATCTCGGCGAGAGCCTCGCCCTTCTCGCCCCTGGTGAGGGCGCCGATGGGCCGCACGCGCGTCTTGCCCTCCTCGATGCCCCGATCGATCTGGTAGCGGACGGAGGTGCCGGTATCGGTCACGGGATCGGTGTTGGGCATGGTGGCCACGTCGCTGAAGCCGCCCTTGGCGGCCGCCCGCACCCCGGTGGAGATGTCCTCCTTGTACTCGTAGCCGGGATCGCGGAAGTGCACGTGCATGTCGACGAGGCCGGGGACGAGCACCTTCCCCGCGCCGTCGATGGCCTCGTGCCCCTCGGCCTCGATGCCCTCCGCGACCATGGCGATGCGCTTTCCGTCGATGAGCACGTCGACCGTCGCATCGAGGCCGCGGGCGGGATCGATGGCCCTGGCTCCCCTAATAAGCATCGCTCTCACCTCCCAGCAGCAGATACATCGCGGCCATGCGGGTGGCCACGCCCGCCGTCACTTGGTCGAGCACCTTGGCCTGGGGCGAGTCCGCCACCTCGTGCATGATCTCCATCCCGCGGTTCATGGGGCCCGGATGGCAGATGATCGAGCCCGGCCTCATGAGGCGGCGCCGGCGCTCGTCCACGCCGTAGAGCCGGTTGTACTCGCGCTTCGACGGGATGGCTGCGCCCTCCATGCGCTCCAGCTGGACGCGCAGCAGGTAGACGACATCCACCTCGGGGATCACGGCGTCGAGGTCGGCCGTCTGCTCCACGCCCCAGAAGGCGGGATCGGCCACCTGGAAGGTGGGCGGCCCCACGAGGATGGGCGTGGCGCCCATGGTCTTCAGCGCCGGGACGAGCGATCCCGCGACGCGGCTGTGGGAGAGGTCGCCGACGATGGCGACCTTGAGGCCGTCAAGGCGCCCGAAGTGCTCGCGGATCGTGTAGAGGTCGAGCATCGCCTGCGTGGGATGCTGGTGCTTGCCATCGCCGGCGTTGATGACGACGGCATCGGTGTTCTCGGTGATGAGGTGGGGCGTCCCCGCCAAAGAGGCTCGGCAGACGAACATGTCGACGTTCATCGCGCTGATGGTCTGGATCGTGTCGGCGAGGCTCTCGCCCTTGACGACGCTCGACGTGGAGCCCCCCATGTTGAGGGAGTCGGCCGAGAGTCGCTTCTCGGCGAGCTCGAAGGAGGAGCGAGTGCGGGTGGAGGGCTCCAGGAAGAGGTTCACGATGGTGCGGCCCCGAAGCGCCGGCACCTTCTTGATGGCGCGGCTGTTCACCTCGGCGAAGGAGCGGCCGGTGTCGAGGATCTGCGTGATGTCGTCGGCGGTGAGGCTCGTGGTGTCCAGGAGATGCTTGACCGAAAGCGCCATCTAGGCCTCCTTCCCTTCCCAGATCTCGACGGCCATGCGCCCATCGGTGCGCCCGAGGCAGACCCTGACGTCCTCCTCGGAGGAGGAGGGCACGTTCTTGCCCACGTAGTCGGCTCGGATGGGGAGCTCGCGATGGCCGCGATCCACCACGACGGCGAGCTGCACGGTCTTGGGCCGACCGAAGTCCATGATCGCGTCGAGGGCGCTCCGGATGGTGCGCCCCGTGTAGAGCACGTCGTCCACGAGGACGATGTCGCGCCCGTCCACGGCGAAGGGGATGTCGGTGGCGTGGAGCACCGGCTGTATGCTCCGGGCCACGTCGTCGCGATAGAAGCTGATGTCGAGCGATCCCACCGGGGGTCGCGTCCCCTCGATGGATTCGATCTCGTCGGCCAGAAGTTCGGCGATCTCGGAGCCCCGCCTGACGATGCCCACCATCGCCACGGAGCCCGATCCGCCGTTGGCCTCCACGATCTCGTGGGCGATGCGCGTGAGCGTGCGCTCCATATCGCGCTCGTCCATCACCTGGGCCTTCGGCCCTTCCGCACCCATCGGCCATCACCTCGCAAAAAAAGACGCCCTCGCCGTTGAAGCGCGGACGCCTGTGCCGGGGCATGGTGTGGGTTCGTAAGGAGTGCGTTTGGCCTTGCGGGCATCCCGTACCGCGCTTAAAGGTCGGCTCAACTCTAGCATGGATCCAAGCGGAGCGGCTCGGGACGGGCGCCCTCGGGGCTAAGGCCCGTGAGGCGCTCCGATCCCCTAGAGCCGAAGGCGCCCCTTCAGGGCATCGATGTAGCGGCCCACGTAGGAGAGGGCGAAGGCTGGGCCGTTGATGGCCGTGGCGTGGAGACCGGCTTCGATGAGCGAGGCGACGTAGGCGAGCCGATCCATCGAGGGCGGCTCCTCGCCCCTCAGCTCGAAGGCGAGGGAGCGGAGGGTCGGCGACACGCGATCGAGCCCGCGCACGAGCTCGAGATCCATGCGCTCGAAGATCGTCCGGGCGCCCTCGAGCGCCTCCCCATGGCTCGGACTGCCCTCGGGCAGCGCCGCGAGGGCCTTCTCCGCATAGCGGAAGCCCACGACGTAGAGCGCCCGCCTCACCTCCGGATCGTCCACGCCGAGGCTATCGAGCACGTCCATCATGTCGTGCCAGCGCTCGAACTGGATCTGCCAGGGGAGCGTCACCGAAGAGGAGCCCGGCAGGTCCTCGCGGTAGTGGTAGTAGGCGTCGTCGGTGTAGACGATGGACTCGGCGCGGGCGAGCGTGTCCACGAGGAAGGGGTTGTCGACCCAGCCGGCGCCGGGCGCCTCCTTGAAGCGGATCGAGTTCCCCTCGATGAAATCGCGCCGGTAGATGGCCGACCAGATGGAGGGGTGGTAGCGGAGGAGCCATGGCTCGTCCTTCAACGTGAAGGGTTGGATCCGGGGCCTAATGGCCCGGTAGTAGTCGTTATGGCGGAGGGTCTCAGTGCCGTCGGCCCCTGTGATGACCCGCCAGTAGGACGACTTCACGACATCGGGAAAGCCGTAGGATCCGGCCAGCTCGAAGAGCTCGTCGTACATGTGGGCGGCGACGTAGTCGTCGGGCTCCGCGATGGCGAGGTAGCGGCCCCTGGCCTCGTCGAAGCCGCGATTCACCGCCGAGCCGTAGCCGCCGTTCGGCTTCTCGATGACGCGGATGCGTCCGTCCCTCTCCGCGAGCTCGGCGAGGATCTTCGCCGTCGCGTCGGTGGAGCCGTCATCGACGAGGAGGATCTCGAGCGAGGCGCGGTCGTTCATACGGATGCCGCGGACGCACTCGGCGACGCTTCCCTCCACGTTGTAGCAGGGCACGACCACCGAAACGTCGATCGCGGCCCCCTCTGTGCGCTCCCCCGTCATGACGTTGCCAGGCTCTCGTAGGCGTCGCAGACCTCGCTCGCGGGACCGAGCATCACCTGATGGCCCTTCTCTATCCAGGTGGCGCGATCGCACATGCGCCTGACGAGGTCGATGGAATGGCTCACCAGGAGCACGGTCACGTCGCCGGAGTCCACGAGCTCGCGAATCCTTCGCTCGCACTTGCGCTGGAAGAGGAAGTCGCCCACCGAGAGCGTCTCGTCCACGATGAGGATGTCGGGCTCGGTGATGGTGGCGATCGCGAAGGCTATGCGGGCCACCATGCCGCTGGAGTAGTTCTTGAGCGGCATGTCGAGGAAGTCCTCGAGCTCGGCGAAGGCGACGATGTCGTCGAAGCGCTCGTCGATGAACTCCTTGGAATAGCCGAGGAGCGCGCCGTTCAGATAGACGTTCTCGCGGGCCGTGAGCTCGACGTCGAATCCCGCGCCGAGCTCGATCAGGGGCGCGATCGAACCGCGTACGGCCACCGAGCCCGAAGAGGCGTCGAGGACCCCGGCGATGATCTTCAGCATCGTCGACTTGCCAGAGCCGTTGGTGCCCACGAGACCGAAGGCCTCGCCCTTGGGCACGGAGAAGCTCACGTCCACGAGGGCCCGGAACTCCTTGAAGTAGAGCTTGCCCCGCGCGAGCGAGATGAAGTACTCCTTCAGGGAGTTCAGCTGCTCAGAGGCCATGTTGAAGACCATCGACACATCGCGGACGTCGATGGCGAGCTCTCGGCGCGCCTCCGCGCGCTCCCGATCCGGCATGAGGATGTCGCTGGCCATGGGCGCCTCAGATGAAGAGGATGAAGCGGCGCTGGCTCCGCGCGAAGATGAGCCAGCCCACGAAGAGCATGATCGCGGCCGGGATGAGGCACCAGAGGTTCTGGAGGAGCGTGGGGGCCTGCTGGTAGAGGAGGATCTCGCGCAGGTAGGTGATGTACTGGTACATGGGGTTGAAGTGGATGATCCTCTGCATGACCTCGGGCAGGATGTCCATGGAGTAGAAGATTGGCGTGAGGTAGGTCCAGGCGATGAGCACGACGCTCCAGAGGTGCATGACGTCGCGGAAGAAGACCGAAAGCGCGGAGAGCGCCATGGAGATGCCGGCGCAGAAGGCGAGGAGGTAGGCGAGGAAGAGCGGGATCCAGAGGATGTTCCACGAGGGCGGGATCTGGAACCACACCATGACGATCGCCACCGCGATGAGCGAGAACGCGAAGTTCACGAGGGCGAAGACCACCTTCTCGAGCGGGAAGACGATCCGGTTGATCTTCACCTTCTTCAAGAGCGAGGCGTTGTCGATGATCGAGCTCATGCCCGCGGTCGAGGACTCGGAGAGCAGGCTGAAGGTCGTATTGCCGATGATGAGGTAGAGCGGGAAGTTGGGGATGTTCCCGCCCACGCGCATGAAGTTCGAGAACACGGCCGCCATGACGATCATCATGAGGAGCGGGTTCAGGACGCTCCAGGCCACGCCGAGGACGCTCCTGCGGTACTTGTTCTTGAAGTCGCGGGACACGAGCTCCTTCAGGATGAAGCGATCGCGGGTGAGCCCCGTGGTCCAGGGAGATGCCTTGGGAGTCGCGGAACCCGGCGACGTCTGAGCGGCGGGACTCGCGGCCATGGCACCTCCCTCCCTCGATTCAAGTTCCCTCAAAGGCGCCCCATCGCCGATGACGATAGCATAGCGAAGGCGGGGG
>CANRLS010000001.1 GCA_947631545.1 uncultured Atopobiaceae bacterium | reverse complement strand
CCGCTCGTCTCCGTGTTCGTGTCCGCGTTCGTCGTGCTCTGCGCCGTGGGCCCGATCTTCGTGCTCCTCGAGAACGCCGTCCTCTTCGCCGTCCAGTGGCTCATCACGCTGCCGCTCGGCATCGGCGCCTTCATCGTCGGCGGCCTCTACGCGCCGACGGTGGTCACCGGACTCCACCAGATGTACACCGCGATCGACCTCGGCCAGCTCGCCCAGTACGGCGTGACCTACTGGCTGCCCATCGCGAGCGCGGCTAACATCGGCCAGGCCGGCGCCACCCTCGCCGTTGCCCTGAAGACCAAGGACGCCAAGGTCAAGGGCCTCGCCGTGCCCTCCGCGCTCTCCGCCTTCATGGGCATCACCGAGCCGGCCATCTTCGGCGTGAACCTCCGCTACATCCAGGTCTTCATCTCCGGCTGCATCGGCGGCGCCGTGGGCGCCCTCATCTGCTCGCTCACCGGCCTCGCCGCCTCCGGCACCGGCGTCACGGGCATCTTCGGCATCCTGCTCTGCATGGCCATGCCGGTCCAGTACATCATCATGTTCGCCGCCGCCGCCGGTGTGTCGTTCGTGTGCTCCTTCATCACCTACCGCGACGCCGAGGCCCAGGAGCTCGAGGTCTCCGCAGCCGTCGAGGAGGAGGAAGTCTCCGGCGACGTGGTGCTTCCCAAGATGTCCCACGAGGTCATCACCAACCCCGTGAGCGGTCGCGCCGTGCCCGTGGCCGAGGTGGCCGATCCCACCTTCGCGGCCGAGATCCTCGGCCCCACCTTCGCGGTGGAGCCGGAGGAGTCCACGGTCGTGGCCCCCGCCGACGGCATCGTCTCCACCGTCTTCGACACCGGCCATGCGATCGGCATCGTCACCGATACCGGCGCAGAGCTCCTCATCCATGTGGGCATCGACACCGTGAAGATGGGCGGCGACGGCTTCAAGCAGCTCGTCAAGGCCGGCCAGCACGTGAAGCTCGGCGACCCGCTGCTCGAGGTGGACTTCGACAAGGTGCGCCAAGCCGGCTATCCCACCACGACGATGACCATCGTCTCCAACGGGTACGATTTCGACATCACCAAGCCCGAGGTCGAGGGCGAGGTCAAGGCCGGAACCGGCGTGCTCGACGTCACCAGGAAGGACGCATAGCGCTTCCATGAGCCTTCTCACACGCGAGTTGGCGAAGGCGAGCCTGGCAGCCGAGGAGGCTGCCAGGCTCGTCCCTTGCCCAGACCCCTATCGCTGCCGCTACCACCTCTGCCCGCCCGTCGGCTGGCTCTCTGATCCCAACGGCCTCTGCCAGGTGGGCGACGTCTACCACGGCTACTTCCAGTACTCGCCCCTCGACGCGCAGGGCTCCCTCAAGATGTGGGGCCATGCCACCACGAGGGACCTCGTGAGCTGGGACTACGAGGGCGTCTCCATCTACGCCGACCAGTGGTTCGACTGCCACGGCGCCTACAGCGGGTCGGCCATCGTGGAGGACGGCGTCGTGAAGGTCCTCTACACGGGCAACGTCAAGCTGGAGGACGCCGACTACAACTACATCGACGACGGGCGCATCGCCACCCAGATCTACGTGGAGAGCCAAGACGGCAGCGCCTTCGGCCGCAAGGTGGCGATCCTCTCGCCCGAGGACTACCCCGATGGGCTCACCTGCCACGTGCGAGATCCCAAGGTCTGGTCCGAGGTGAGCCAGGGCGACGGGACGACGACCTACTACATGGTGCTCGGCGCCCGCCGGCGCGGCCCCCGAACGCTCGGGGACGAGGTGCACATCGAACTCACCCTCGGCGGTCGGCCCCTCGAGGTGCACCCGACGGAGGGCGCGGCGCTCGTGGACCAGGGCGAGGTCCTGGTCTACCGCTCCAAGGCGCTCGATAGCGGCTGGGAGCTCGCGGCGCAGGTGTCGACGCCGGAGCCCTTCGGCTACATGTGGGAGTGCCCGGATTGGTTCATGCTGCCCATCGACAGGCAAACGGAGGGGATACCCGGCCATTCGACCGTGGGCGTGCTCTCGTTCAGCCCCCAGGGGCTCCAGGGTTCCGAATGGGAGCGCAGGAACGTCTACCAGTCGGGCTACCTTCGCTTCGAGGGCGGTCTCCTCGATGGGGGCAAACCGTCGGAATTCCACCTCTGGGATGCCGGCTTCGACTTCTACGCCCCCCAGTCCTTCAAGGACGACTCCGGCCGCCGCATCCTCATCGGCTGGCTCGGCGTGCCCGATACGCCCCAGCACCACAATCCGACGCTGGACGTCGCGGACGCTTGGCAGCACTGCTTCTGCATCCCGCGCGAGGTGCTGGTGAAAGACGGCCGCATCGTGAGCCGCCCCGTGGAGGAGCTCGAGGGCTATCGCGGCGAGGAGACGGATGCGATGGATTCGCTCTCCGTCTTTGGCGAGGCCGTGCGCGCCTTCGACCTCGAGATCGATGCGAGCGGCGAGGCCGTGGAGGTGCTCCTCGCGGGCGAGCTCTCCATCCATCACGGGGACGGGCGCCTCACCATGCGCTTCGGCGACACCTCGAGGGATTCCGTCGGCGGCGGGCGCTCTGAGCGCTACGAGGACGTGGGCGAGCTCCGGAGCCTCCGCATCGTGGGCGACGCCTCGACCATCGAGGTCTTCGTGAACGGCGGCGCCGACGTCTTCTCAACACGCTACTACCCCGCATCGTACAGCCTCTCGGTGGACGCGCCCGGAAGCGCCATCCGCTTCTGGCCGCTCGTGGGATAGGCGCCGTCCATTGCACTGGGGCGCGAAGAGAGCCGCCTCCCCGCTTCGAAGCGGGGAGGCGGCCTCATGTTCGCGACGCCCCTTCGCGCTAGCCCTTGTCCCTGATCTCGTAGCGGCTGCCCACGTTGTGGGCCACCGAGTATTCGAAGGGCCGGCCGTTGTCGAGGTAGTTCAGCATCTCCACCTCGAGGAGCGGGTCCTGCGGGCGGATGTCGAGCCGCTCGGCCTCCTCGCCATGGGGAAGGACCGCCCGGATGGTGCGGGTGGAGTCGGCGATGCGCAGGCCCAGGTCCTCGCGGATGTAGGTGTAGACCGATCCCTCGAGGTGATGGCGCTTGAGGCCGGGGATGAGGTCGATCGGCGTGTAGGTGTACTCGATGGAGATGGGCACTCCCGCGAGCTTGCGCACGCGCTCCGTGTAGTAGGTGAAGTCGTCGGGGCCCAGGTCGAGGTAGCGGGAGATGTCCTCGGGAGGGGAGAGAACCTCGAAGGCGTAGATGTCGCTCGAGACGTCCTTGCCGGGATTCTCGGCCGTGAAGCCCGGCTCGAAGTGCAGCCAGCCGTTCGAGAGCACCGCGTCGCCGGCGAGCCCCTCGCGCTTGCGCACGTAGGTGCCCGAACCGCGGCGCGATGAGACGAGCCCTTCGTCCGAGAGCATCTCGAGGGCATGGCGAACCGTGACCTTGCTCGCCTTGTAGAAGTCGCAGAGCTGGACGACGGTGGGCAGGCGATCGCCCGGCTGCAGGTCGCCTGAATCGATGCGCGCCTTGAGATCCGTTGCGATCTGCTCGTATTTGGTCACGAAGGCTCCCTCCAGTCGACGAGTTGACGAGCTCTCGGGTGCGGACGTGCTCCTAGCTGGGAACATGTTCCGCACGGGACGTAGTCTACGTATCGGGGTTCATCAATAGGGACGATCCGGACGACGTCCCCCCGATTGTCTCAAAAAAACCGTGACTTTCCCACAATTGAAGCGATACACTTTCGTCAGCGTGATGAGACGCCGCCTTTGCGGTCGGCGCTCGGAAGGCTCTGGCGGTTTTCGGTTCCATGCCACGGCTCGTTGCGCCTGACCAGTGCGAACTCGACCCGCTCGTGGCGGCGTCGCCCCTCGGGGGATTCGAACCGAAGTCGCACGGGGACCCAGGGTCCCCGGAGGACGGGACGGATCCAGCCGTCCCAGGCGATCGGATGGGAAGGGCCCTGACGGGCCCGCACCGGGGAAAGGAAGAGACCATGCCCAGGAAGATCCTTCTCTGCTGCCAGGCAGGCATGTCCACGAGCCTCCTCGTGACCAAGATGAAGGAGGATGCCGCCAAGCGCGATCTCGACGTCGAGATCGAGGCGCTCCCCATGAACGAGGGTCTCGACAAGGTGGGCGACGTGGACGTCGTCCTGCTTGGCCCCCAGGTCGGTTACACCAAGGGCAACTTCGAGAAGGCGGCCGCCGGTCGCATCGACGTCATCGTCATCCCGATGGCCGACTACGGTCGCATGAACGCCAAGAAGATCAACGACGAGGCGCTCGCCCACATGAAGTAGCCTCGAGCAACCACGTTGACGCCAGGGCCCTTCCAAGGCCCTGCGTTACCTGTCAGCCAGGCGGCTGTCCCTGGATGAGGACCGGGCAATGCAGTCGCCCCAACCAGAGAGGAGGTGCCCATGGAGGGTATGGACGACCTTCAGATGACCTGCTTCCAGATCATCGCCGCCGTGGGAACCGCCAAGAGCGATTACGTCAATTCGATCGCTCTGGCCAAGGAGGGCAAGTTCGACGAGGCCCGCGAGCTCATCAACGAGGGCGACAAGGCCTATGCGGAGGGCCACGACGTCCACCTGAAGCTCCTGCAGCAAGACGCTGCCGGCGAGCGCGAGCCGGTCGCTCCGCTGATCCTGCTCCACGCCGAGGACCAGCTGATCTCCACCGAGGTCTGCAAGCTCATGGCGCTGCAGATGATCGACGCGTACGAGCGCATCTGCGCTCTCGAGGCCAAGTAGGCATCGAAGCGTTCATATCGCGAATCTGGGAGGCGGTGTGGCATCCTCGCCACACCGCCTTTCCGCGTCATCGACCCCTCTGTGGACGCACGTCGCCGAAAGGCCCCTCGTCCGAACCTCAGAGCCATCCCGAGGAGAGCCCATGTCAAAGACCGTGAACGTGCTCATCGCCTGCCAGAGCGGGCTCACCTCCACCATGATCGCCACGCGAGCGAACCGGGCGATGGGGGAGCGGGGGCTGAACCTGCTCGTGGACTCCATGCCCATCCGCAGGGCCCAGGCCAAGCTCGAGGGGTTCGACGCGGTGCTGCTCTCCCCGGGCATCAAGCACTGGGAGAGCGAGCTGGCCTCGATCGATCCGACCGCCCGCATCGGCATCATCCCCATGCGCGCCTACGGACGCATGGACGCTCCCGCCGTGATCGACCAGGCGCTCGAGCTCATGGACGAGGGGCGCCGGGCCGTGGCCGAGGGCCGCGAGCCCGAGTCGGCGCCCGCAGAGCCCTCGCCCGTTCCCGATGCGGGGCCGGAGCGCGGCCCGGGTGCGAAGACGGCGCCATCGACGTCGGCCCACTCGGCCAGAAAGCTCGTCCTCTGCTGTGGCGGGGGCTTCTCGTCGAGCCTCCTCTCGGAGCGCGTCCAAGAGGAAATCGAGCGCCGTTCCCTCGACATCGAAGTTGAATGGAGGTCGCTGTCGCAGCTCGAGAACGATCCCGTCGAGGCCGACTGCGTGCTCATCGCGCCCCAGGTGAGCCCCTCGATCGATCGGGTGCGCGAGAACGCCCGCGACGTCCCCGTGGCCCTCATGGGCATGCGCGAATACGGGTCGATGGATGCGGCCGCCATCGTGGATCGGGCGCTTGTCCTCATCGCCGAGCGCGCCCTTTCGAGGTAACGCCCCCATCCCTGGCCGCGGGTCGCGCGCGTCGGCGCCCCGTCTCCGTGCGAGCGCTCGGCCTCGCGTGCCGAGCGCGCCACGGCCTCGCGCTCCCACGGATCCAGAGCGGGAGCCGACCTCGCCCGGCCTGCGAGCCGCACGCTCCCATCCCGCCTTCGCGCGGACCCTCGGTCGCGCCGTGCCGTCTACCTGCGGCGCTTCGTCCTGATTTGGCCCTGTGGGGGCATTTGCTAGACTGGCACCCAAGATGAGGGCCCGTGCGAGCGGGCCCCACGCGCGCCGTGCGAGGGGGTCGTCGCATGCAGGATCTGCTCGACCAGATCATCACACCGGAAGTGCGGATGGTGCTCTACCTCGCGCTCGCCTGCGTGATCATGCTCTACATCCTCTCCATCGTCTACGTGATCCGCGATGCCCAGCGACGCGGCGCCGAGCCCTGGTGGCTCTGGGCCATCATCAGCGTGATCCCCGTCGTGGGCATCCTCGCCTACGTGATCCTGCGTCCCTCGAGCTACCTCGTCGATCGCGAGGAGCAGGACCTCGACATCGCCCTCCGCGAGCACCAGCTCTCCCACTACGGCATCTGCCCCAAGTGCGGCACGCCCATCGATCGCGACTTCATCGTCTGCCCCATCTGCAACACCCAGGTGCGAAACGTCTGCCCCACCTGCCACAGGCCGCTGAACGCCGACTGGAAGGTCTGCCCCTACTGCCGCACGCGCATCCAGTAGCGGGCTCTGAGCCTCTTGCCCATGAAGCTCCTGCTCCTTTGCGATGAGGGCCATTCCTCGAGCATCCTCATGCGCCTCGTCGCCGACGAGGCGGCTCGTCGGCACGCTGGCATCGACGTGGCCTGCGACGGCTTCACCGGCACCTCCGACGCGCTCCTCTCGGCCGATGCGATTCTCGTCGCGCCCCAGGTGGCGCACCTGAGGGATTCCATCGAGGCCGCGCTCGAGCGGCCCACGGCGCTCGGATCCATCCCCAGGAGGATCTTCGGCGCCCTCGACGCCTCCGCGATGCTCGACATGGCGCTCGAGCTCTACGACGCGTATGCGCCGCTCCGCGAGGCCTGGGGGGTCTGCCGCGAGCTCGCGCCCCGCGAGGTCCTCGTCTGTTGCGCGGGAGGGGCGTCGAGCTCCCTTCTGGCCTGGCACATGCAGCGAGCCGTGGACGAGTCGAACCTGCACATCCGCGTGGAGTTCTCGGGCGTTGGGCGAGGGAAGTTCCTGCTCGATCGGGCCGACTGCGTGCTCATCGCCCCGCAGGTGCGCTATTCGGTGGGGACGGTCGAGGAGTTCAACGAGCGCCATGTCCCCATCGACCTCATCCCCTGGCGAAGCTACGGGCGCATGGACGGCAAGGCGATCCTGAAGCGGGCGATTCGGCTCCTCGAAGGGGCGGGCGCGCCGCCCTTCGTGATGGACGAGGCGTTCCGCGCCCGCTGGGAGGGGGCCGTCGCCGCCTTCGAAGCCGCGCGCAGGGACGCGAGGGCCCGACGCGATGCCATAGAGCGGGACTTCGACGAGCGCTCGAAGGCGGCGAGGCGCGAGAGGCGTCGATTCGCCGGGCTTCGGGCGGGCCGCGACTGAGGCTCGCGGGATGCCTGGGGCGCGGCATCCCGAGCCGATGGGAAAGGGGAGATCTCCATGGCAGATCCGATCCAGGTGCCCGCAGGCGCCGCCCTGGCCGAGCGCGCGCTCGCGGCGGGGGAGGCCAAGGCCCGCCTCACCGTGGCCAAGGCGTTTCTGCTCGCCTGCCTGGCCGGGCTCTTCATCGGCATGGGCGGCATGTTCATGCTGCTCGTGAAGGCCGATTCGGAGCTTCCCTTCGCCCTGGGGCAGGTACTCGGCGGCCTCGCCTTCTGCCTCGGCCTCTTCCTGGTGGTGACGGCCGGGGCCGAGCTCTTCACCGGGAACAGCCTCATGGTCATGGGGGCGCTCGACGGGCGCTACGCCTTCGGCCGCGTCATCGCCAACTGGGTCGTCGTATGGCTCGGCAACCTCGCGGGATCGCTCCTGCTCGTCCTCATCCTCTGGCTGGCCGACTTCGGCGCCATGGGCGGCGGGGCCGTGGCCGACGCCATGGTGGCCGTGGCGGCGGGCAAGGTGGCGCTGGCGCCGAGCGTCGTCTTCTTCCGGGGCATCATGTGCAACATCCTCGTCTGCCTCGCCGTGTGGATGGGCTTCGCCGTGGGGTCGGTCGCCGACAAGCTCTGCGCGGTGCTGCTCCCCATCTGCGCCTTCGTGGCCTGCGGCTTCGAGCACTGCGTGGCGAACATGTTCCTCCTGCCCATGGGCTGGGTGGCCCAGGCGGCGGGCGCCGGCGCTGCCGATGCGGCGGCCATCGCGCTTCCGGGCGTGGCGGCGAACCTCGCCCTGGCCACGGCGGGGAACCTCGTGGGCGGGGCCCTGCTCGTGGGCGTCGTCTACTGGTTCGCCTACGCGAGGAAGTGAGCCCGTGCCGTCCGCCACCGCCGTCTTCGCGAGACGCCCTCACGCGGCGCATCCCGAGGCTCGCTCCGCTCCTCCGCACGGTTTGCTAGAATGCGAGCCATGAGCAGGCGAACTCAGACTTCCTAGGCGCGCGCTGGAGCGGTCGCAAGGCCGCACAGGGTGCGCATGAGCCGCTTCGGTTTGTGGCCGAGGCGGTTTTTCATGAGCATCACCGGCGCGCGCCCGCAACCGAAGGAAGCCCGACGACGCCCTTCCCCTAGGCGCGACCGGCCATCGTGAGGCCGAGAAGAGGAGGATCCATCATGAGCGGCAACGTCTCCGCACCCCTTTCCGTCACCCTGCCCGACGGCACCCCCCTGGAGCTCGACGCGGGCGCGACCCTCGCCGACGCGGCGGCCGCCATCGGCGCCGGGCTCGCAAGGGCCGCGCTCGCAGGCAAGGTGAACGGCGCCCTCGCCGACCTGGCGACGCCCCTCTCCGACGGCGACGCGATCGAGATCGTCACGGCGCGCCAGCCGGAGGGCCTCGAGGTCATGCGCCACTCCTACGCCCACATCCTCGCCGAGGCCGTGGCCGAACTCTTCAGCAACGTGGCGCTCGGCATGGGCCCCGCCATCGAGGACGGCTTCTACTACGACTTCCAGACGCCCGACTCCATCTCGTCCGACGACTTCGAGCGCATCACCGTCCGCATGCGCGAGATCATCAGGCGAGACGAGCCCTTCAAGCGCGAGGTCGTCACCCGCGAGCAGGCGCAGGACATGTTCGCCGACGAGCCCCTCAAGCTCGAGATCCTCTCCGAGCTGGATCCGGACGAGACGGTCACCGTCTACGCCCATGGCGACCACCTCGAGCTCTGCAAGGGTCCGCACGTGCCGAGCGCGGGCAAGCTCCCGCGCGACGCCTTCGCGCTCACCCGCGTGGCGGGCGCCTACTGGAAGGGCGACGCCGAGAACGAGATGCTCCAGCGCGTCTACGGCGTGGCCTTCGCCACCAAGAAGGACCTCAAGGCCTACCAGACCATGATGGAGGAGGCCAAGAAGCGCGACCACCGCATCCTCGGCCCCAGGCTCGGGCTCTTCCAGTTCATCGAGCAGGTGGGCCCCGGCATGCCGCTCTTCTATCCCAAGGGCGCGATGGTGGTGCGCACGATGAAGGCCTGGCTCGCCCGCGAGCTCGAGCGCCGCGGCTATCAGGAGGTGCTCACGCCCCACGTCTACCGTGCGGACGTGTGGAAGACCTCCGGCCACTACGACTTCTACCACGAGAACATGTACTTCTTCACCATCAACGAGGGCACCGAGGAGGAGCCCCGCGAGGTGGAGTTCGGCGTGAAGCCCATGAACTGCCCGGGCCACGTGCTGCTCTACAAGCAGAACCTGCACAGCTACCGCGAGCTGCCGCTGCGCTACTTCGAGTTCGGCACCGTCTACAGGCACGAGCTCTCGGGCGCGGTGCACGGGCTCTTCCGCGCCCGCGGCTTCACCCAGGACGACGCCCACGTCTTCTGCACCGAGGACCAGGTGGTGGACGAGGTCGAGTCGATCCTCGACCTCGTGGACTACATCATGTCCACGTTCGACCTGCCCTACACGGCCGAGATCTCCACGCGGCCGGCCAAGTCCATCGGCTCCGACGACATGTGGGAGAAGGCCGAGCGCTTCCTGAAGGAGGCCCTGGAGCGCCGGGGCATCCCCTACGACATCAACGAGGGCGACGGCGCCTTCTACGGCCCCAAGATCGACATCAAGGTCAAGGACTCCATCGGCCGCACCTGGCAGTGCTCCACGATCCAGGTGGACTTCAACCTGCCCGAGCGCTTCGACCTCACCTATCGCGACGCCGACAACTCCGAGAAGCGCCCTTGGATGCTCCACCGTGCCATCTTCGGCTCCATCGAGCGCTTCCTGGGGATCCTCATCGAGAACTACGCCGGCGCGCTCCCGCTCTGGCTCGCCCCGGTGCAGGTGGAGGTCATCCCCATCGCCGACCGCCACATCGACTACGCCGAGAGCGTGGCCGAGAGGCTCCGCGCCGTGGGCGGCCGCGTGGAGGTGGCGAGCCAGTCCGAGCCCATGAAGGCCAAGATCGCCAAGGCCCAAGAGCAGCAGATCCCCTACATGCTCGTCGTGGGCGACAAGGAGGCCGAGTCGAAGACCGTGGCCGTGCGCGAGCGCCACGAGGGCGACCAGGGGGCGATGGCGCTCGCCGACTTCGCGAAGATCATCGAGGACGCCCAGGTATAGGGCGCTGAGTGAGAGATGACCCATCGCCCCGAAGGCGAAACCGCGAGGGAAGGCGGTGCCGAAGGCTCGACGGTCCGCGCCGAGGAGGGCCAGGCGGACGGCGCGCTCGAGCGCCGCGATGACGACCCCGCGGGCCGCCGCCTCATCGTCGAGGCGGCGGCCCGCGCCCGCACGGTCCCTCCCGAGCGTTGGCGGGCCGAGAGCGATGCCGCGGCCGTCTGCGCGCGCTACCTCTCCTGCCATCCCAAGGTCGTCTGGGTGAGCTACCCCGGGCTTCCCGGCGATCCGTGCCACGAGGAGGCGGCCCGCATCCTCGAGCGCGGATTCGGGCCGTTCATCGCCTACGGCACGATCGATGGCGGGGTCTCGCACCTCATGTGCGAGGGAGCCGATCCCCTGGACCTCGTCCGCGCCCTGGAGGCCGCGCTCGCCTGAAACGTCCCTTCGGCCCCGCGCGGGCGCTACCGTTCGCATCTTCGGTGCAAAAGACAGGTCTAATGTCATGCGGATTCAACTACCATTGGGCTTTCGCACCGATACGCGGCTAGGGAGGTTCCCTCATGCCAAGGGCCAAGCACCAGGACCCGAAGACCGTTCGCCCCGAATCGCCCCAGATCAAGGACACCGTCGAGGTCATCGACGGCACCGAAGCGCTCAGCGCCGCCATGGCCGAGATGCGAGGCGCCCAGGAGGTCTTCGCCACCTTCTCCCAGGAGCAGGTCGACAAGATCTTCTACGAGGCCGCCATGGCCGCCAACAAGCAGCGCATCCCGCTCGCCAAGCAGGCGGTCGAGGAGACCGGCATGGGCGTGGTGGAGGACAAGGTCATCAAGAACCACTACGCCTCCGAGTACATCTACAACGCCTACAAGCGCACTAAGACCTGCGGCGTGATCGAGGAGGACCGGGCCTACGGCTACCAGGTGGTGGCGGAGCCCATGGGCATCGTGGCGGCGGTCATCCCCACCACCAACCCCACCTCCACGGCCATCTTCAAGTGCCTCATCAGCCTGAAGACCCGAAACGCCATCATCATCTCGCCGCACCCCAGGGCCGCCGCCTGCACCATCGCCGCGGCCAAGGTCGTGCGCGAGGCGGCCGAGAGGGCGGGCGCGCCCCGGGGCCTCATCCGCTGGATCGCCGAGCCCACGCTCGAGATGACGAACCAGCTCATGCGCGAGGCCGACATCATCCTCGCCACCGGCGGCCCCGGCATGGTCAAGGCCGCCTACTCCTCGGGCAAGCCCGCCCTCGGCGTCGGTCCCGGAAACGTCCCCGTGATCATCGACGACACCGCCGACATCAAGCTCGCGGTGAACTCCATCATCCACTCCAAGACCTTCGACAACGGCATGATCTGCGCCTCCGAGCAGTCGGTGACGGCGCTCGACGCCGTCTACGACGAGGTGAAGGCCGAGTTCGCGCGGCGCGGATGCTACTTCCTCAAGGAGGACGAGATCGATCGCGTCCGCAAGACCATCATCATCAACGGACAGGTGAACGCCAGGATCGTGGGCCAGAGCGCGGCCGCCATCGCCGAGATGGCGGGCGTCTCCGTGCCGCCGAAGACGAAGGTCCTCATCGGCGAGGTCGAGAGCGTGGAGCCCTCGGAGGAGTTCGCCCACGAGAAGCTCTCGCCGGTGCTCGCGATGTACCATGCCGCCGACTTCGACGAGGCCCTCGCCAAGGCCGAGCGGCTCGTCGCCGACGGCGGCTTCGGCCACACGAGCTCCCTCTACATCCACACCACCCAGACCGAGAAGATCGCCAAGTTCCGCGAGGCCATGAAGACGGGGCGCATCCTCATCAACACGCCGAGCGCCCAGGGCGGCATCGGCGACCTCTACAACTTCATGATGAAGCCCTCGCTCACCCTCGGCTGCGGCACCTGGGGCGGCAACTCCACGTCGGAGAACGTTGGCATCAAGCACCTGCTGAACACCAAGGTGGTGGCCATGCGCCAAGAGAACATGCTCTGGTTCCGCACGCCCGAGAAGATCTACTTCAAGCGCGGCTGCATGCCGGTGGCCCTGAACGAGCTCGGCCAGGTCATGGGCAAGAAGCGCTGCTTCATCGTGACCGACCAGTTCCTCTACAAGAACGGCTACACCAAACCGGTGGAGGAGAAGCTCGACGAGCTGGGCATCGTGCACTCGTGCTTCTGGGACGTGGCGCCCGACCCCACGCTCCAGTGCGCCCAGGAGGGCGTGAAGCAGCTCCGCGCCTTCGAGCCCGACGTGATCATCGCCATGGGCGGCGGGTCCGCCATGGACGCGGCCAAGATCATGTGGGTCATGTACGAGTACCCCGAGGCCGCCTTCGAGGACATGGCCATGGACTTCATGGACATCCGCAAGCGCATCTACACCTACCCCGACATGGGCAAGAAGGCCTACTTCGTCTGCATCCCCACGAGCTCCGGCACCGGGTCCGAGGTCACGCCCTTCGCCATCATCACCGACGCCGAGACCGGCGTGAAGTGGCCGCTCGCCGACTACGAGCTCATGCCCGACATGGCCATCGTCGACGTCGACAACATGATGACCCAGCCCAAGGGCCTCACGGCCGCCTCGGGCCTGGACGTCCTCACCCACGCGCTCGAGGCCTACGCCTCGATCATGGCCACGGACTTCAGCGACCCGTCGGCCCTCCAGGCCATGAAGCTCGTCTTCGAGAACCTCCCGAGCGCCTACGACCGCGGGGCCGCCGATCCCGAGGCCCGCGAGCGCATGGCCAACGCGAGCTGCCTCGCCGGCATAGCGTTCTCCAACGCGTTCCTCGGCATCAACCACTCCATGGCCCACAAGCTGGGCGCCTTCCACCACATCCCCCACGGCGTGGCCAACGCCGTCATCCTCACGCGCGTCATGCGCTACAACTCGGCCGAGGTGCCCACCAAGATGGGGACGTTCTCGCAGTACGGCTACCCGCACGCCAAGCAGCGCTACGTCGAGGCGGCCCGCTACTGCGGCGTCACCGGAAAGGACGACGACGAGGTCTTCGAGAGCTTCCTCGCCAAGATCGACGAACTCGTGCTCCACTGTGGCGTGCCGCTCACCATCGCCGAGCTCGGCGTCAAGGAGGAGGACTTCCTCGCCACGCTCGACGAGATGGTGGAGCAGGCCTTCAACGACCAGTGCACGGTCTCCAACCCGCGCTACCCGCTCATGAGCGAGATGAAGGAGCTCTACCTCGACGCCTTCTACGGGCGCGAGCCGTCGAGCTACGAGGCCTAGCCGCGACGTCTACGGGCACCTGGAGAAGACGAGGGACCGAGCGGGGAACCCAACCCGAGAAAGGGGCCGAGAGATGGCCGAGTACCAAGAGATCGCGAGGCGCCAGAACAAGGTCGTATACCGCGACGGCGACGAGATGGTGAAGATCTTCAACGAGAACAAGCCGGTCTCCGACATCTTCAACGAGGCCCTGAACCTCGCGCGCGTGGCCGAGGCCGGCATCAATTCGCCGAAGCCCCTCTGGGTGAAGCGCGTGAACGGCGATTGGGCCTTCTCCACGACGCGCATCGCCGGCAAGGCGCTCGACGACCTCATGCGCGAGCATCCCGAGAAGCAGGACAAGTACCTCAAGCTCTTCGTGGACTTCCAGGTGCGCCTGCACTCCTTCCGCGCGCCGCTCCTCCAGCGCCAGAAGGACAAGTACACCCGCATGATCAAGGGCCTCACCGGCATCCTCGACGCCACCACCCGCTACGAGCTGGAGATGCGCCTCGACGGCATGCCCAACGAGGTCGAGATCTGCCACGGCGACTTCAACCCGTCGAACGTCATCGTGGGCGACGACGGCGAGCTCTACGCCTGCGACTGGGCCCACGCCACCCAGGGGTCGGGCGCGGCCGACGCCGCCATGACGTACCTCCTCTTCGCGCTCGACGATCGCGCCATGGCCGAGAAGTACCTCGACCTCTACTGCATGAAGAGCGACACGCCCAAGCAGATCGTGCGCAACTGGCTCTCCATCGTGGCCGCGAGCGAGCTCGCCCGCCATCGCGACGAGAATCGCGAGTTCCTGCTCTCCTGGATCGACATCGTCGACTACCAGTAACCGCGACACCAGTAGCTGCGACAATCAGCTGGAGCCCCGGGCCCTTGGCCCGGGGCTCCAGCCTTCGCCTCGCATCGCCCCTGTGGCGCGATCGTGCGGAAACGTTCACTACCCCCTTCGCTTCGGAGTCCACCCCCGAAGCATCGCCCTCGGGGGCGACGGAATCCGCGCGTCCCAGCGCGGGCTCTCGGATGGAGCCCGAATCAAGGGCCCAAGGCTCGCTGCGGCCAGTGCGGTCGGCGCCCGTGAAACTAGACCCGACGGTAAGTGAGGAACTCGAAGGCGGTGCCATCGGGGGTGGTGCCGCCTTCCTCGCGCTCCGCGAGCTCCCAGTTGTCCAGCTCGTCGAGGTCGGGGAACCACGTGTCGGCATCGGGGCGCTTCACGTGGTTCAGCGTGACGAGGCATTCGTCGACGCAGGGGAGGAAGGAGCGGTAGACCGCTTCGCCTCCGACGATCCAGGCATCGCCGCCGTCCCCGATGAGGTTCTTGGCCTCTCTGATGCCGTGGGCCACCTCGATGCCCTCGACGTCCGACAGATCGGCTCGGGTGAGGACGATGTTCCTGCGGTGGGGGAGGGGCTTCGCGCTCGGCAGGCTCTCGAGCGTCCGGCGCCCCATGATCACGGTGCCGCCCGTCGTGAGCTCCTTGAAGCGCTTCAGGTCGGCGGGGTTTCCCACGAGCATGGCACCGTCCTTGCCGATGGCCCAGTCCTCGGTGACGGAGACGAGCACCTTCAGCCGCATCGCGCCCTCCTCGTCCTAGATGGCGACCGGGATGTCGCGCACCTGCGGCCCCGTGACATAGTCCTCCACGATGAGGTCGTCGGTGGTGAAGGCGTAGAAGTCCCCGACCTCCGGGTTCAGCGTCACCTTGGGAGCCGGATGCCGCTCGCGGGCGATGAGCTCGCGCACGATGGGCACGTGACGGTCGTAGATGTGGGCGTCGGCAATCACGTGCAGGAGCTCGCCCGCCACCATGTCGGAGGCCTGGGCCACCATCATGAGGAGGATCGCGTACTGGGCGACGTTCCAGTTGTTGGCGGTGAGCACGTCCTGGCTCCGCTGGTTGAGGATCATGTTCAGCACGAGCGGTCCGTCCTCGCCGGTCGTGGCGTCGCGCTCCTGGGTCACGTTGTAGGTGACGCCGTAGGCGCAAGGGTAGAGCTCCATCTCGGCGAGGTCGGCGAAGGTGTAGGTGCTCGTCATGATGCGGCGCGAGAACGGCGTGCTCGCCAGGTCGTAGAGCACCTTGTCCATCTGGTCGAAGTCGCCCTCCGGATAGTGCGCCACCCGGCCGATCTGGTAGCCGTAGGCCTTGCCGATGGTGCCCGCCTCGTCGGTCCACTCGTCCCAGATGTGGCTCTTGAGGTCGGCCACGCGGTTGGACTTCCTCTGGTAGATCCAGAGGATCTCGTCCATGGCGCTCTTGAGGGCCGTGCGGCGCAGGGTGAGCGCCGGGAACTCCTCTCGGAGGTCGTAGCGGTTGGTCACACCGAAGCGCTTGATGGTGTGGGCGGGCGTGCCATCGGCCCAATGCGGGCGCACCTTCTCACCCTCCGTGGTGGTGCCGTTGGCGAGGATGTCCTCGCACATGGCCACGAAGAGATCGTCTGCCTTGGACATTCGGCCCGCCTTTCAGAAGGGGCGAACGCCGCGTTGGGAGGCTAGGCTCACGCCCCCAACCGGCGCGTCCGTGCAGCGCCCCTTAATAGTAGTCGTCGAGGAACCCGTCCAGATACGGGTCGTAGCCGTACTGGTACTGCCAGGTGATGCCGCCAGTTCCCATCTGGGCCTTCGCGGCCGTGGCGATGGCGCCGGCGGCGATGCTCATCGTGAGGTAGGCGAGGAGGGCGAGCACGCCGACGATGACGAGCGGCACGACGATCGGCGTCGCGCCGGCATGGTTCGAGGCATGATCGGTGGTCGCCGATTCGCTTTCGACGAAGCGGCGCTCGCTTGAGACGATGGCGTCTTCAGAGTCGATCCCATTTCGATCCGGCATACCGGGCCTCCTCGGTGCGCGACCTTACGGCATTCGATTCTAGTACCCTGCGCCGGGCCTCTCGGATTCAGGAGGGGATGAAGGCGGTCCAGCGGCGCTGGAGGCGCTCCAGGAGCTCCACGTCGGCGGGGAGCCACGCCACGCTGAGGAGCTCGTCCCTTCCGAGCCAGAGAAGGCGCAGGTGCTCGCCGTCTTCGATCCGCGATCCCGGCACCGGCTCGCAGAGGAAGACCTCCATCGTGAGGTCGAAGTCGTCGTAGCGATGGCGGACGGTATCGAGGAGCTCGGGTTCGGGAGCGCCCCCGACGCCCTGCACCTCGATGCCCAGCTCTTCGCGAAGCTCGCGCCGGCAGGCGGCGAGCGCCGTCTCGCCCGCCTCCACCTTGCCGCCGGGGAGCTCGAAGCCAAGATGCGGCCCGTAGGCGCGCTCGGCCGCGAGGATGCGGCCGTCGCGGACGACGACGGCGGCCGCCACATGGACGCGGGGAAGGGCAGGGGAGGCCCCCATCGGCACGACCGCCTTTCGTCGGATGGATCGCGTTGCCGCCAGACTAGCCCTTTCGGCGCCGTCGGCACGGGCGGGAGAGTCCCGTCTCGGAAGCCGGCCGGCGCGGCGCCCTCCGCATCCGTCCATGGCCGATGGCTCCCGTGAGCGGCATCCGCGCGATGCCGCCGTCACGCGGCGGCGGGTTGCGCTTAGAATCGGCCCAAGGGCGGGCATCGCAACCCATGCATTGCGAATGAAGGGCACACTCCATGGCGACCTATCTCCTGAGCGACGTGCACGGTCACAGGGCCGCGCTCGAGGCCGTTCTGGAGAAGGTCTCGCCCTCCAAGGACGACACGTTCTACATGCTGGGCGACATGACCGATCGCGGGCCCGATCCCATCGGCTCCATCCGGGTGTGCGCGTCGCTTCCCAACGTGACCATCCTCCTGGGAAACCACGAGGACATGCTGCTCGGCTGCATGGGCGGCGGATCCACCACCCTGAACGACGAGTTCCTCTGGATGCTCAACGGCGGCCACAGCACCATGCGCGGCATGCACAAGCTCTCGAAGGGCGAGCGGGCCGACCTCATCGAGTGGCTGCGGAACCTGCCGCGCTACGCGCTCGCCACCATGCCCGACCGCATCTACGTGCTCGTGCATGCGGGCATACGCCCCGGCGTGGGGCCCGTGCCGGACGACGGCGTTTGGGACGAGGAGGCGCTCCTCGCGATGCTCGCCAACCAGACGGACGAGGACCTCACCTGGATCCGCGACGAGTTCTGGGGACATCCCACCGGCCTCGTGAACGAGAGGGGCGAGGGCCCGGTGGTCATCGCCGGCCATACTCCGAGCATCTACTGCATCACGATGGCCAACGGCACCGATGACGAGGTGCTCGACGGAGAGGGTCACGGGCAGATGCTCCGGATCGGCGCCTCGTCGGCCACGGGCGGCGTGGCCGACAAGATCTGCATCGATGCCTGCGCCGCCGCCGGCCACGGCCAGGGGCAGGTGGGAATCTTGAGGCTCGACGACTTCGCGACCTTCTACGCGCCGATCGAGAAGGGCGAGTAGCGGTGCGCATTCTCGCCTGCCCGGATTCCTTCAAGGGAACGCTCTCGGCGCCAGAGGCGGCGGAAGTCATGAGGGCCTCCTGCGAGTCGTCGCTTCTCGATGCGGAGTGCGTGGCGCTGCCGCTCTCCGATGGCGGCGAGGGCGCGCTCGAGTGCCTCGCGGCGACGGGCGAGTGCCAGATCCTCGAAGAGGAGGTCACGGGCCCCGACGGCATGCGCACGAATGCCCGCTGGGCGCTCACGGCCGATCGGCGCGGCTTCATCGAGCTCGCCGAGGCATCGGGCCTCGCCCTCATGGACGGATGGCTCGATCCCATGGGCGCCACGAGTCGGGGCACGGGCGAGCTCCTGCTCGCCGCCCTCGATGCCGACTGCCGCGACATCACGCTCGCGATCGGCGGATCGGCCACCAACGATGGCGGCATGGGGATGCTCTCAGCTCTGGGCGTGCGCTTCCTCGGCGCCTCCGGCGAGCCTCTGGAGGGCAGCGGCGCCGACCTCTCCCGCGTGCGGTCGGTGGATGCGGACGGGCTCGATCCGCGCATCCGGGAGTGCCGCATACGGGTGCTCTGCGACGTGGACAACCCGCTCCTCGGCCCCGAGGGGGCGACGCGCGTCTTCGGCCCGCAGAAGGGCGCCGAGGGCGTGGCGTTGGCCGAGCTCGAGGCGGGGATGCTCATCTACGCCCGCCTTTGCGCGGAAGCCCTCGGCGAGGACTTCAGCGCCGTCCCGGGGGCGGGCGCCGCCGGCGGCGTGGGCTTCGCCAGCCTCGCCTTCCTCGGCGCCGAGCTCACGGGCGGCATCGAGGGCATCCTCGACCTCGTGGGCTTCGACGGCCTCTTGGAGACGGTGGATCTCGTGGTCACGGGGGAGGGCCATGCCGACGCCCAGACGCTCCACGGCAAGGCGATCGCCGGCGTCGCCCGCCGCTGCGCGGAGGCCGGCGTGCCCTGCGTCGCCATCGTCGGCGCCATGGATGCGAGCGCCACGGCCCTTCTCGATGCCGGCGTCACCGCCCTCGTTCCCACGGTGATCGACGCCGATGGCGTCGAGGGCGCCCTCTCCCGCGCTCGCGAGAACCTCGCCCTCGCCTGCGATCGCGCCTTCGCCCTGATCGCCCTCGGCCAACACCTCTAGGAAAGCACCGGCTGCGATGCGTTCGGTGCCCTAGGACTCCCGTCGGGGCGTGACGGGGGGCAGTCACGCCCGGAGCCAGCCGATGCTTCGGCCAGCGCCTTCCTTGAGCGGGAAGAGCATCTGACGATGGCCTCCGGTCATCCATGGCGCGATCGCTTCGAACCGACCGGTTGGGCGGCGGTTTCGGCGGTGCTCCAGATCCGCCCGATCGCGAGCGCCGCCGCGTGCCTGGCGCGTGGGGCCGGGCGATCGCGCGGAGAGGGGGCGCCACGGAAGGTCGCAGCCCCCGGCTACCAGTAGTAGGGGCCCCAGCCGAAGCCCGGGCCGCCGCAGCTGTAGAGGAAGAACACGATGAGGCCGATGAGGACGATGAGGCCGAGGCAGCCGCCGCAACCGCAGCCGCCGCCCCCTCCGCCGTAGGGGTCGTTGGGATCTCCGCCTCGCGAGTTGCGGCCGATCATGTAGCCCATGCCGCCGAAGAAGAGTCCGGGAAGGCAGCCGAAGCCGCCTCCGCCCATGGGCGGGCCAGGAGGGCCGGGAGGCCCTGGAGGGCCGCTGAAGCCGCCGGGACCGCCATAGCCGCCGGGTCCTCCGGAACGGGGCATCGCGTGGCCTCCTCTCGCCCTCTTCGGGCCGGGTCGCATCGGCTGGACGTCCGTCGCGCGGAACCGCTCGCGTTCGCGCTCATCGCCCCATTCTAGGGCCATCGGCCGGGCTGCCGTTTCGCCGCCCGCTCCCATCCCTTGGACGGCCTGGCGGAGTCCCGGGCGCCGGGGGCCCGCGCTCTCCTATCATCGAAGCGTCGATACCCGCCGTGCGAGCGCCGGCTCGAGAAAGGAACTGCCATGCATCACGACCATCTGAAGCCGTTCCCCAAGAACTTCCTCTGGGGGGCCTCGACGTCCGCCTACCAGGTCGAGGGCGCCTGGAACGAGGACGGCAAGGGCATGAGCGTCCAGGACCTCACCGAGCCCCACGACGGCATCACGGACTTCAAGGTCACCTCGGACCACTACCACCACATGGAGGAGGACGTGGCCCTCATGGCGGAGCTCGGTCTCAAGGCCTATCGCTTCTCCATCGCATGGACGCGCATCCTGCCCGAGGGCGTGGGCAAGGTGAACCAGAAGGGCATCGCCTTCTACGACAAGCTCATCGACCTTCTGCTCGAGAACCACATCGAGCCCGTCGTCACCATCTACCACTTCGATCTGCCGCTCGCGCTCCAGAAGGAGGGCGGCTGGGAGAACCGTGCCACCATCGACGCCTTCGTGCACTTCTGCCACGTGCTCTTCAAGAACTTCGGCAAGAAGGTCAAGTACTGGCTCACCATCAACGAGCAGAACATGATGGTGCTTCACAGCTCCGTCCTGGGCACTGGCGAGGATGTCTCCGAGAAGAGCGCCTACCAGCAGTGCCACCACATGTTCGTGGCGAGCTCCAAGGCCATGGCGCTCCTCCACGAGATGCACCCCAAGTGCAAGATCGGCCCCGCCCCCAACATCACCGCCATCTATCCCGCGAGCTCCAAGCCCGAGGACATGGCGGCCGCCTACGAGTGGAGCTGCCTCAGGAACTGGCTCTACTACGACGCCTACGTCTACGGCCGCTACAACCCGGTCGTCTGGGCCTACTTCGAGGAGCACGACCTCTGCCCCACGATCGAGCCGGGCGATATGGAGGCCATGCGCGGCGGCCACCCCGACTACCTCGGCATGAACTACTACGCCACCGAGACCGTCCAGGCCCCGCCGGCCGACATGGAGGTCTCCGAGGGCGGCGACCAGCAGACCACCCGCGGCATCCCCGGCATGTACGAGAGCGTTCCCAATCCCAACCTGGGGAAGACCCAGTACGGCTGGACCGTCGACCCGGTGGGCCTCAGGAACACCCTCTGCCAGGCCGCGAGCCGCTACGACCTGCCGATCCTCATCACCGAGAACGGCCTCGGCCAGCACGACGTGCTCGAAGCCGACGGCTCGATCCATGACGACTACCGCATCGACTTCCTGCGCAAGCACTACGAGCAGGCGCGTCTCGCCATCAACGACGGCGTGGACCTCATCGGCTTCTGCCCGTGGAGCTACATCGACCTCGTCTCCACCCACGAGGGCTTCAACAAGCGCTACGGCTTCGTCTACGTCGATCGCACCGAGGACGACGTCAAGGAGTGCAAGCGCTACAAGAAGGACTCCTTCGACTGGTACAAGAAGGTGATCCAGACGAACGGAGAAGACCTCTAGGAACGCTGGATATACCCCATCTAGTCACGAACTCGGGCCCTCGCGTGCCAAGCACGCCACGGGCCCGAGTTCCTGCCTATCTGGGGCATCCCAGCGCTCCGAGCTGAATTGGCGGATATGCCTCATCTACGCGTGAACTCGGGCTCTCGCGCGCCAAGCGCGCTAGCCGATGGGAGTTGCGTCCACTTCCTCGGGCGCCGGCCTCTCGTCCCGGGGCTCCGCCTCTGAGGCGGGGAGGGCCGATTCGCCCTCGCCCTCGTCGCCGCCCTCGCCGAGGCCCTTCTCCTTCAGATAATCGGGCAGGTAGGCCTCGCCGGCCTCGAGCTTGGGCTGGCCGGCGCCGGCGGCGAGGGCGCGCTCGGCCCTCCTCACGGCGGCCTCGCTCACGGGGCCCGCCGCGTCGACGGCCGCCTGGTAGTCGTCTTCGAGGTCGTTCACGAGCTCCGAGGCTTCGGCGGGCTCGAGTCCGCCGAAGCGCACGGCCGAGAGCACGTTCATGGCGTCGCGCTGAAGCTCGAGGAAGCGTCTCGCGGCCTGCTCCTCCTTGGCGGCCCTGCGCCCGAAGTCGCGAACCCTCAGCACGACCTCGAAGTAGAGGCCCACGACCACCAGTCCGAGCGCCGTGAACCGCACGGCGGGGATGTCGATGAAGCAGTCTAAGAGGATGCAGACGGCGGCTGCGATGAAGCAGAGGACGGCGAGCACCCCGAGCGCCTTCCGACGGCCCTCGCAGGTCTTGGCCTCGCGCTCGTGGACGGCGCGCGTCCACGAGATGCTGTCGTAGGCGTAGCGGGCGCGCTTCTCGCACACGTCGAGGCTCTTGGCGCTGAAGCGGTAGCTGTTTCTCTTGGGCATGGCCGTCCTTCCTTAGCGCTCGCCATCTGTGGCGAGCCGTCTCTCCCGGACTATCTCGTAGCGGACGCCGCCATCTTCGGCGGGGACGCCCCTCATGAGGCAGACGCGGCGGGCGGGAGCGTAGAACGAGGGCTTCTCGAACTCCAGCTCCGAGAGCTCGGCCCCATGGGCGATGGTGGCCCTCCGAGCGAGCGTGAGGTGCGCCCGGAAGGGCTCGTGGACGATCCTGAAGCCCTCGTCCCGAAGGAGCCCGAGCATCTCCCGGTGGCATTCGCGAAGGCGGGGGACCTCCTCCACCCGTGCCCAGACCACGCATTCGCCCGCGTTCGGCGCCCGGTTGGGAAAGAGGCCGATGCCCGCCACGTCGAAGGGGAAGTCCCTGGCCACGAGCCCGTCGAGGGCGGCCGCGGCACGCGCCACATCGGCCTCCTCCTCTCCTCGACCGAGGAAGGCGAGCGTCATATGCCAGTTCTCGGGCTTCACGAGCCGGGCCTCGGGAGCGATTTCCGCCACCTTCTCGGCATATCCGGCCAGATGGTCGCGGAGCTCCTCGGGAGCCGGCACTGCGATGAAGAGGCTCATGGCCGCGTAGCGCCTCCCTCGAACGTCCTCGCGTGCCACCCGTCCGCTTCCCGTGGGTCGCGGATGGTCTCCGCGCACCGAATCCGATGCCGTCTGGCGGCAGGGCGCGGCAGCGGCGATTCGCCCTCTTCCTACCCGTCTGAGCAGGTCGATTGCATGGAATGGGAGGCGCGCTCCGCTTCTTGGGCGGCTATGGGCGACGCGTCCGTCCCATCCGCTGGATTCATTCGCGCTGAACGGTGGGCAAACGGGTACATGAAGTTTCAGGTATGTGGGATATGTGAACGCGAAGACGAGAGAATACCGCAAGGCGGGTGGTATCCATGGCAGAGGAAAAGGTCGTCGCAACGGCCCCGGCACCGGCTCCGGCCAAACCGACCAGCAAGTCGCCCGATCAGGCCAAGGGCGGTTCCAACGAGGGGTTCAAGGCCACCCTCAGCATATTCGACATGGTGGTCTACGGCCTCATCTTCATGGTGCCGATCGCGCCCTTCCCCATCTACGCGTCGGTCTTCAACACGGCGAACGGGCTCCCCACGCTCTCCTACGCCGTGGGCATGATCGCCATGCTCTTCACGGCGCTCTCGTTCGGCGTGATGGTGCCCATCTTCCCGTCCTCTGGATCGATCTTCGTCTACACGTCCAAGGGCGTCAACAAGGGCCTGGGCTACGTCACCGGCTGGCTCATGCTGCTCCAGTACATCATCACGCCCGACCTCATGTTCATCATGGCCGCGAACTCGCTGCAGGGGATCCCGGGGCTCGAGCACGTGCCGATCATCATCTGGTGCCTCATCTTCCTCGCCTTCACCACCTGCGTGGCCATCCGGGGCATGGGCGCCACGATCGTCCTCGACAGGCTCGCGCTCATCGGCGAGCTCATCGTGCTCTTCCTCTTCATCGGGTTCGCCTTCGCCTCGGCCGCCGCCGGGCACAACCATGGCGCCATCTCCTTCGACGCCATCTACGACCCGTCGAAGTTCAGCTTCCAATCCATGTTCAGCGCCATCTCGCTCTGCGCGCTCTCCTATGTGGGCTTCGGATCCGTGGCCACGCTCACGCAGGAATCCAAGGCCGGCCCCAAGGGACCGGGCAAGGCCATGATCTGGATCCTTCTCGTCCTCGGCCTGCTCTACTGCACCATGTGCTTCGCCGCCACCTGCGCGGATCCCACGGGCTCCATCGCCCGCAAGTACCCCACCGACGGCTTCTACGTGCTCGCCGGCGCGGTGGGCGGCGAGTGGCTGATGCTCACCTGCGAGATCGCCAACGTGCTCGCGCTCGGCATCTTCACCGGTCTCGCCGCGCAGACCTCCGTCTCGCGCATCCTCTACATCATGGGGCAGACGGGCGCCATGCCCAAGCGCCTCGGCGTCATGAACAACAAGCGCCACACGCCCGTGACGGCGGTTCTGGTGGTGGCCATCCTCTCGCTCATCCTGCTCATCCCGCTCATCTTCGTGGGGCAGGACACCGCGGCCGAGTTCTCCAACTTCGGCGCCCTCTCGTCCTACTTCCTCCTCAACGTGTGCGTGCTCGTCTATTGCTGGTGGAGGCAGAAGACCAAGAAGGTCGGCCGCCATCTCATCTGCCCGCTCATCGGCTGCATCTTCGCGGGGATCTTCATCTTGACGCTCGACCCGATCCCGCACATCGTGGGCGTCTGCTGGATCATCATCGGCATCGTCATCTACCTCATCGTGACCAAGAAGTTCCACCACGTCATCGACATGGGCGGCACGCCTTAGGCCCACGTCTGCCGTCCGGGCTGCTGGGAAGCGAAACCGCAGCTCATGGCCTACACTAGACAGCCGGAAGGCGCGTGGCGCCTCCCGGCTGTTCCTCTTTTGGGCGATCGATCGGAGGGCCATGAAGGGAATCGTGCTCGCCGGGGGCTCCGGAACCAGGCTCTACCCGCTCACCGTGGCGGTCTCCAAGCAGCTGCTGCCCGTCTACGACAAGCCGATGATCTACTACTCGCTCTCGGTGCTCCTCATGGCCGGGATCCGCGACATCCTGCTCATCTCGACGCCGCGCGACATCGAGGGGTTCCGGACGCTCCTCGGCGACGGCTCCTCGTTCGGCGTGAACCTGGAGTACGCGGTGCAGGAGTCGCCGGACGGCCTCGCCCAGGCCTTCGTGATCGGCGCCGACTTCTGCAAGGGCGAGCCCTGCGCGCTCGTGCTCGGCGACAACATCTTCTACGGCGGCGGCTTCACCGGCATGCTCAGGCGGGCCGCGGCCCGCGCCGAGGAGGGCACCTCCACGATCTTCGCCTGCAAGGTGCAGGATCCCGAGCGCTTCGGCGTCGTGGAGTTCGACGAGCGGGGCAAGGCGCTCTCGATCGAGGAGAAGCCCGACCACCCGCGCTCCAACTTCTGCGTGACGGGCCTCTACTTCTACGACGGCCACGTGGCCGACTACGCGGCCACCTTGCGGCCCTCCAACCGGGGCGAGCTCGAGATAACGGATCTCAACAACATCTACCTCGAGAAGGGCAACCTCATGGTGGAGAACCTGGGCCGAGGCTTCGCCTGGTTCGACACCGGCACGGTGGTGTCGCTCGCCAACGCGAGCGAGTTCATCCGCGTGGTGGAGTACCACACCGGCGTGAAGGTGGGTTCCCTCGAGGAGATCGCCTACGACGCGGGTTGGATCGGCCGCTCGCAGCTCCTTGAGGACGCCGAGGCCTTCGCGAAGACCGATTACGGCCGCTACCTGAAGTCCATCGCCTACTCGACGCGCCGCTAGGCCCCTGGGCGAGCGCTTAGGGCTCGGGGAAGCGCTTCAGCTCGGTGCCGGAGAAGCGCGGGGCGCCCACGGCGTCCTCGTCGTAGTAGGGGCTCATGGGATCGACGATGAGGCGCACAGCACGGGGGAGCACCCGCACGGCGAATTCGCTCACCGTGCGCTCCTTCGTCTCGCCATCCACTTGGAGCGCCACGGGCGCCGAGGCGCTGACGGCGACCCTGGCGCCCTTGAAGCTCTCGATCTGGGGGCGGCCGAGGTTCCTGCCGCTGGGATCGAGGAACCCGAAGAGCATGGGCTTGATGAGGCTCACCGCGTCCGGCGTCTCGAGCACGATGACGTCGAGGAGCCCGTCGTCGAGCCGGCAGTCCGCCACGAGCTCGATGTCGCCCTGGATGACCGAGGTGTTTGCGACGATGCAGGCGATGCCGTCCCTCTGGTGGCGCGTGCCGTCGACGTCGATCGAGAAGCGGATGACCGGGGGCGCGGGATTGGCCACCGCGGCGAGGAAGTAGGCCGCCTGGCCCATGGCCTTGCGATTCGAGGCGGCCGCGCGCAGGAGCTCGGCGTCGAAGCCCGATCCGGCCATGAGCGAGAAGCGCTCCCGGTGGCGCACGCCCTCGTCGTCGATCCAGGCGATCTCGGCCAGATCGGCCTCCACCGTTGTGCCCATGCGGCAGGCTCGGGCGAGCGCGAAGGGCTCAGCGGCCACGCCGAGCCCGCTGAAGAAGTTGTTCACGGGCCCCGAGGGGAAGACGCAGATAGCGGTCTCGCTTCCGGCGAGCGCATGGAGGAGCCGGGTGACCTCGTAGTCGCCTCCCGAGAGCACGACAAGGTCGAAGCCCTCGGCGCCCGCGACCGCGGCCCGGGAGTCCCACGATTCGCCCAGCTGCCGCATGAGGCACTCGTCGCCCTCGTGGAGGAGATTCCTCTGGAATTGGAAGACGGCATCGGAGGCGTACCCGGTATCTGCGTGGATGATGAGCGTGCGCATGGGTTCCTCACGGCCGTCGAGTAGACTAGATGCGAGCCTATGACTTCAAGCCCATGGTAATCGTTAGAGCGGACGGCGGGCCAGCCGGGTGGCTCCGGTTCGCCCAGGGCTTCCGGCCAAGCGAGAGGATCCCTTGTACATCTCAACCGCAGCAGCGCTCGAGTCGTTCCTCGACCACGCACATGGCGAATCCGTCATCGCCGTCGACACGGAGTTCCTGCGCGAGCGGACGTTCTTCCCCAAGCTCTGCCTCCTGCAGCTGGGAACCCGCGAGCGCCAGGCGGCCATCGACCCTCTGGCGGGCCTCGACCTCTCGGGCGTCGCGGCGCTCCTCGCCAACCCCGCCATCGTGAAGGTCTTCCACGCCTGCACCCAGGATGTCGAGATCCTCGCCCAGACCTTCGGCCGCCCGCCCGCCAACGTCTTCGACACCCAGATCGCGGCGGCGTTCCTCGGCCAACGCATGCAGCTGGGCTATGGCGCGCTCGTGGAGAGCTACTGCGGGGTGCACCTGCCCAAGGCAGCCTCGCTCACCGATTGGAGCCGGCGGCCCCTCGACGATGAGCAGATCCAGTACGCCGAGGACGACGTGCGCTACCTGCCGGGCATCTACGACGAGATGGTCGCCGAGCTCGAGGGGAAGGGCCGCCTCGGCTGGGTGCTCCCGGAGTGCGAGCTCGCCCTCGACCATGCGCTGAGGGCCCAGGACGGCGACGAGGCCTACCTGCACGTGCGCCGGAGCGGGAACCTCACTCGGCGCCAGCTCGCGGTCCTCCGCGAGACGGCGAAGGCCAGGGACGCCATCGCCAAGCGCAAGGACATCCCGCGCAAATGGGTGATCTCGGACGAGGTGCTCGTCGAGACGAGCCGGCGCTCCCCGAAGACGATCGACGCGCTCCGCCGCGTCCGGGGGACGGCGCAGCTCTCCGAGGCCGATGCCGACAAGCTCCTTCTGGCCGTGAAGCGGGGGATCGCCTGCCCCGACGACCGGCTGCCCCCCGTGCACCACCGCGCCAAGCCGAGCCAGGAGACCGAGAGCGTCGTCGACCTCATGTACGCGCTCCTTCGGCTCGTCTCGGAAGAGAGCGGCATCGCCGTACCGCTCATCGCCACCCGCGACGACCTCCTGGAGCTGGCCCTCGGCCACGAGCCGCGCTCGCTCACCGAGGGATGGCGCGCCGAGCTCGTGGGCGGCGCGATGCGGCGGCTCCTCTCGGGCAAGATCGGCCTCACCGTGAAGGATGGCAAAGTCGTGCAGCTCTGACGGGCGCTGAATCGCCCTTCGGCGGGCGCATTACACTGTGTCACGCTGTGCGGCGGGGCCGTTTCTCGCCGCCTACGGAACGGAGGGACCATGTTCATCCCCTATGGCTACGGGTACGGCTACGGGTTCGACTGGAGCTACCTGCTCCTCGTGATCGTGTCGCTCGTCCTCGGCTTCGCCACCCAGGGCTATATCAGATCGACCTACGCCACCTGGTCGAAGGTGGACCTTCCCGGCAGCCAGTCGGGCGCCGACGTGGCCAGGGCCATGCTCCGGGCGAGCAACGTCGAAGTCGACGGCATCCTCTCGACGCCGGGCGAGCTCACCGACCACTACGATCCGCGCGACAACACGCTGCACCTCTCCGACGGCAATCTCCGGGGCGGATCGGTGGCCTCGGCGGCGGTGGCCTGCCATGAGACCGGCCATGCCGTCCAGACGGCCAGGGGCTATCTCCCGGGGCGCATCCGCACGGCCATCGTGCCCATCGTGAACTTCGCGAGCTCCGTCTGGATGATCGTCTTCATCATCGGGGCGTTCATGGCCATGACGGGCCTCATGCAACTCGCCATCATCCTCTTCGCCTTCGCGGTCGTCTTCCAGATCGTGACGCTGCCGGTGGAGTTCGACGCCTCGCACAGGGCCATCGCCTACATCGAGAGCGCCGGCTACGACCAGACGACCGTGCGCGGCGCCAAGAAGGTGCTCACCGCGGCGGCGCTCACCTACGTGGCGGCGGCGCTCACCTCCGTCCTCCAGCTCTTCTACCTCCTCGGCCAGACGCAGAGGAGGCGCTAGATGCCGGGCGAGCCCATCTCCGTGACGGAGGTCGTGGGCATCGCCAAGCGCGCCGTGAAGGGCCTGCCGTCCTACACGGTCATGGGCGAGATATCGAGCTTCAAGGGCCCCAACTATAGGAGCGGGCACTGCTACTTCGAGCTCAAGGACGAGAGCTCGGTGATGAGCGTCGTCGTCTGGCGCTCCGTCGCGCGCCGCCTGGACTTCGAGATCAAGGACGGGCTCGAGGTCGTCGTCCGGGGCGACTTCGACGTCTTCGCCCCCCAGGGGCGGCTCAACTTCATCGTCAGCTCGATCGAGATGTCGGGGGAGGGGGCGCTCAGGAAGAAGGTGGCGGCGCTCGCGAAGCGCCTCGCCGCCGAGGGCCTCATGGCCGACGAGGCCAAGCGGCCGATCCCCGTCTTCTGCGAGCGCGTCGCCCTGGTGACGTCGCTCTCGGGCTCGGTGAAGGACGACGTGCTGCGCACGCTGGCGCGCAGGAACCCGCTCGTGGAAGTGGACATGGCGGCCTGCTCCGTCCAGGGAAGCGCCGCCCCAGCCTCGATCGTCCGAGCGCTCTCCGTGGCCGAGGCCGCCGGGCCCGATGCGATCCTCCTCGTGAGGGGCGGCGGCTCCTACGAGGACCTCATGGCCTTCAACGATGAGCGCGTCGCCCGCGCGATCGCCGCCTCGACGGTGCCCGTGGTGACGGGCATCGGCCACGAGCCGGACGTCACCATCGCCGACATGGTGGCCGATCGCCGCCAGTCCACGCCGACGGCGGCCGCGGAGTCCGTGGCGCCCAGCTTCTCGCAGCTCGTGGCCTCCATCGATGGCCGCGCGAATCGCATGGGCGCGGAGGCCGCCCGCCGCCTCGAAGGGCTTGCCGTGCTCGTGGACGGCCTCGGAGGGCAGCTGCCGGCCTCGCTCGTGCGGATGATCGAGCATCGCCGGGAGGTGCTCGGCGCCCTCGAGCGCACGCGCCCGCTCATCGATCCGGGCTATCTCACCGAGGATCGCCTGCTCGACCTCGAGCGGCAGGAGGAGCGCATGGCCGATGCCCTCCCAAGGGGCATCGCCAGGCAGAGGGAGCGGATGGAGGGCCAGGCCCTTCGACTGGGGGCCTCCGCCAGAAGGATCGGTGAGCGCGAGCGCCACCGGCTCCAGGGGCTGGCCTCCTCGCTGGAGGCGCTCTCGCCGCTCGCCGTCCTCGGGCGCGGCTATGCGATCGTGCGCGATGCCGGCGGCCGGGTGGTCGCCCGCGCGGGCGATACGGCTCTGGGGCAGGATCTCTCCGTGCTCCTCGGCGACGGGTCGATCGACGTCGAGGTCACGGCCATAGGTGATGGGGACTGAGCCCCGTCAGGCGGAAAGGGGAGGTAGGAATGGCAACGGCGACCGGTGAGGGCGCCCCGAGGCCCATCGAGGAGATGAGCTTCAAGGAGGCGTCGGTGGAGCTGGAGCAGATCGTGCGCTCGCTCGAGAGCGGCGATCTGGAGTTGGAGGACGCCCTTTCGGCCTATGAGCGGGGCTCCGCGCTCCTGCGCGCGCTTCGGGAGCGGCTGGCGGAGGCGGATCAGAAGGTGCGCGTGCTCCTGGACGAGAACGACGCCCAGAGGGCCGTGCTTCCCGATGCCTCCGCAGCCCCGTCGGCGGCCTTCCTGGACGAGGAGTGACCATGGACGATTGCATCTTTTGCAAGATCTCCGCGGGAGAGATCCCCGCGACCGTGCTCTACGAGGACGACGACGTCATCGCCATCGAGGACCTGAACCCGCAGGCGCCGGTCCATGCCCTCGTGATGCCCAAGGCCCACTACGACAACATCGTGGACGGGGTCCCGGCGACGACCCTGGCCTCGATGGTGCATGCCGTGGGCGAGGTCGCGGCATCCACGGGGCTCTCCGAAAGGGGCTTCCGCGTGATCGCCAACACCGGCTCCGACGCGGGCCAGACCGTGAACCACCTGCATCTCCATGTGCTCGGCGGCACGTCGCTCGGCGAGGGCCTCATCCCGTAGGCCCGAAGCGGCGCGGCCCCTCTGGCCTCGCCGCGTTCGCGCCAGGTGCCCCCGTCCGCGGCGGCTCTGCGCGCGATGCCCCAAGCTATGATGGTGCAAGGAGAGAGCCGATCCCAGAGAGAGGGAGCCCCATGAACGTACTCGTCATCAACGCCGGCAGCTCGTCGCTCAAGTACCAGCTCCTCGACGTGGACACCGCCGAGGTTCACGCCAAGGGCAACTGCGAGCGCATCGGCATCGACGGCTCCTTCATCACGCACTCCGAGCACGGCGGCGAGACCCAGCGCACCCCGGCGCCGTTCCCCACCCATCGCGCCGCCTCCGAGTACGTGCTCAAGCTCATCACGGACCTCGGCCTCGCCATCGACGGCATCGGCCACAGGGTCGTGCAGGGCGGCTGGTACTTCCCCAAGAGCGTCGTCGTCGACGACGAGGTGCTCGCCAAGGTGCGCGAGGTGGCACCGCTCGCGCCGCTCCACAACTACGTGGAGGCCGACGTCGTCGAGGCCATGCGCCAGGCGATGCCCGAAGTGCGCAACGTCGTCGTCTGCGACACCGCCTTCCACTACGACATGCCCGAGACCTCCTGGCGCTACGCCCTGCCCAGGGACGTCGTCGACAGGCTCCACATCCGCAAGTACGGCGCCCACGGCACGTCGCATCGCTACATCTGGCGCGCCACCGACGAGTTCACCGGCGGCACGACCCATAAGCTCATCTCGCTCCACCTGGGCAGCGGCTCCTCCCTCTGCGCCATCCAGGACGGCCGCTCCATGGACACGACCATGGGCCTCACGCCGCTCGATGGCCTCATCATGGGCACCCGCACGGGCACCGTCGACCCGGCCACCGTGTTCTACCTCCAGCGCGAGGGCGGCTACACCGTCGACGAGGTCGATACGATGATGAACAAGGAGAGCGGCCTGCTCGCGCTCTCCGGGGTCTCGAGCGACACCCGCGACATCGAGGACGGCGCCCAGAAGGGCGATGAGAACTGCATCGTCGCGCTCGAGATGTTCGGCTATCGCACGGCCCAGCTCACCCTCGAGATGGCCCAGGCCATGGAGGGATTCGACACGATGGCCTTCTCGGCCGGCATCGGCGAGAACTCGCCGCTCTGCCGCGAGAAGATCTGCGAGCGCCTCGCCTGGCAGGGCGTGCGGATCGACCGCGAGAAGAACGCCGTGCGCTCGGGCGAGGTCCGCGACATCACCGGCGAGGGCTCCGCGGTGCGCGTGCTCGTGGTGCCCACGAACGAGGAGCTCATGATCGCCCTCGACGTGAGGGACCTGCTCTCCTAGGGCGTCCCGGGCGGGCCCGCTAGGCGGTCGTCACGACCTCGAAGCAGTAGTCGCGTGTGTCGCGGTGGAGGATCGAGTACTCGAAGAGCCGTCCGTCGCGCAGGTACACCACCTGGTCGATCTCGAGCACCGGCACGTCGTCGGGCAGATCGAGCGCCTCGCGCTCCTCTGCGCTCGGCATGACGGCCCGGAGGGAGCGATGGGCGCTCGCAACGGTGAGTCCCGTCTCCTTGGCGACGGTCTGGTAGAGCGACACCTGCACGTCGTCGGGCGAGAGGTCGGGAAGGATCGAGATCGGCACCCACGTGTAGGACACGAGGCCGCGCTTGCCGTCCACGGAGCGCACGCGGACGATCCGATAGACGAACGTGCCCTCGGGGATGCGGAGCCTCTCGGCCACGCGACCTGTGGCCTCGATGATGTCGAAGCTCTTGACCTCGGTCTTCGCCGTCGCGCCCTTCGAGCGGGCGATCTCCGAGTAGCCGTGCACGCCGATTTGGTCGTTGGCCACCGTGAGGGCGTCCACGTCCTTCACGAACGTGCCCGATCCCCGGCGCTTCACCACGAGGCCCTTCTCAACCAGAAGGTCGAGGGCGCGCCGGATGGTGATGCGGCTCACGCCGTAGATGCGGCAGAGGTCGTCGGCCACGGGAAGCTGCTCGTGAGGTTGGTAGTCGCCGTCCCGGATCTTCTGCTCGATATCCTGGGTCACCAGTTCATATTTGAGCATCATGCCGCGGCCTCCATACCAGCTATGAAGAATGCGTTCGATGCCCCTTACGGACGCAACCATTCGTCAGATGGTCGGCCCCATGGTATCGCCAATCGCTCGGGATGTGCGTCGGAGTTGGACTTCAGCTCACGGGACGGGCCGGCAACCGGCGGAACGCACCGCGTGGGCGAAGCGGGAGGTGCGATGGCCCCCGCATGCGGATCCGGCGCGCCCGAGGGCCCATCCGCTCAGATGTGGGAGATGACGAGGCGCATCGTGCCCTCGATGCGCACGCTGTCGACGTAGCCGGGGACGATGAGGTGCTCGCCCTTCCGCACCCGTCTGCCGGCGATCGATCCCTCGCCCTCCACCACCGAGACGCACCAGAAGGGATCGTCCATGGGCAGCGTGAGGAGGCCCAGCACTTGCACGAGGCTCACGGTGTAGTCCTCGTTGCGCTCGAGGCAGACGACGCCGGCCGCCGATTCGGCGCCCGCGAGCGAGGTGGCGCCCGTCGGCTCGATGGCGCGGGCGAGCTCCTCATCGGCTTCGAGCCCCTTCTCGGGCGGCTCCATCGAGAAGTCGATCACGTCGAGCGACTTCTCCACGTGGAGCTCGCGGAGGTTGCCGTTCGCATCCCGGCGGTCGTAGTCGTAGAGCCGGTAGGTGATGTCGGATGACTGCTGGGTCTCGAGGAGCATCGTCCCCGCCTTCACGGCGTGGACCGTGCCCGGATCGATCTGGAAGAAGTCGCCGGCGTGGAGGGGGATCTCGTTCAGGAGCTCGTCCCAGGCGCCCCTCTCCATGAGCGAGCGGAACTCGTCCGCGCTCTTGGCCCGCTGCCCGAGGATGACCGTGGTTCCCGGGGCGGCGTCGAGGATGTACCAGCACTCCCGTTTGCCCGACGGGTCGTCTTCGTGGGCCTTGGCGTAGTCGTCGTCCGGGTGGACCTGGATGGAGACGTCGGCCTCCGCGTCGATGATCTTCACGAGGAGCGGGAAGCGATCGCCCTCGGCATCGCCGAAGAGGTCCCGTCGGCTCTCCCAGAGCTCCGAGAGCGTCTGGCCGCAGCCGGGACCCTCCTTCACCGTGCAATCGCCATGGGGATGGGCGCTGATGGCCCAGCACTCGCCCACGGGGCCGTCGGGGATCGCGTAGCCGAACTCGCTGGCGAGGCGCCTTCCTCCCCAGATGTTGTTGTGAATGACGGGTTCGAGAACGATGAGGTCCCTGGCGGTGGCGTCCATGCGCGTCCCTTCGCGAGTTCCGGCTCCTATGGCACTGATACCGCACCCCGGACCCCTTATGCGGCGATCCGGGTCCGCCACTCCCTCATCGCGCCCCGCCGAAGCCGCGACCGGGACGTGACCGGTTGAGGGCCCGTCTCGGTCGGCGCCCCTAGAACGGCTGGATCGTGAAGCTCCGCCTGAAGACGCCGCCGGGGGCCAAGAGCTCCATGCCGCGCTTGGCCTCGAACTCGTCGGACTCGTCGGCGCAGGTGGCCATGCCCGTCCACGGCTCCACGGCCACGAATGGCGCATCGCCCGCGGCGCTCCAGAGGCCCAGGTACTTGAACCCCGGGAAGTGGAGCGTCACGCCGCGATGGCTCTTGGCCCCCTCGAGGGTCGCCATGTCGCCTGGCACGTCGGTGAGCATGATCGTGTCCACGTCGAAGGTGCGGTGGGTGAGGGGAAGGACGTCGCTCTCCTCGACGACGGTCATGGGATCGCCGAAATCCCAGAGGTGGTCGTCGTCAAGGGTGGGCGAGGTCGCAGTCCAGGGGCGCGCGAAGCGGATCCGGTAATCGGAGAAGTCCTCGCCCGTGGCCGGCGTCACGGGCACGTTGAAGGCCGGATGGCCGCCGATGGCGAAGGGCAGCGCCACCGTGCCGGGGTTCTCGACCATGAGGTCCACCGTGAGGCCGCCGCGCTCGGAGAGGGCGTAGCTCACCCAGAACGCGAAGTCGAAGGGAAAGAGCGCGCGGGTGTCGTCGTTGGCGCGCAGCACGTAGGAGGCGCGGTCCTCCACGGCCTCCACCTGCTCGAAGACGCTTATGCGCGCGAGGCCGTGCTGGGCCATCTCGGTGGGCCCCTGGGCGGTCTGCGCCCTGTTGCCCCTCAGGCGCCCCACCATGGGGAAGAGCAACGGCGCGTGGTACTTCCACCAGGTCGCGTCGCCCTGCCAGACGTACTCCAGCCCCTCCTTCTTGAGGCTCATGAGCTGCCCGCCCTGGGTGGAGAGCGTGGCCTCGAGGTCGCCGCGGGAGATGGTGGTCAGGGTGGGATCTGCCATGGGTTCCTCCAAAGCTTCAGCGAGCGGGATGGACGGCTCCGCCGCGGCATGCCGAAGGGTCGGCGCGAAGACGAGGGCCCTGACCTCGAATGGGCACGGGATGCCGGGAGGGGCGCTGCCGCGAGGGCATGCGTCCAAGTGTAGAGTCCGCGTATGTTCACTCGCGGAAGCCATCGGCTGGCGGAAGCGCGCCCATAGGTGAGCTATCATCCTGCGAATAGCGTCGGGGCTTCGGGCCCATCGGGGGAGGGCGGATCGAGCGGGCGATGCTCTCGTTGCAACATCTCTCCAAGTCCTATACGACCGCCGGCTTCACCCAGGTGGCCTTGGACGATGTCTCTCTCGACTTCCGCGACAGCGAGTTCGTGGCGATCCTCGGGCCCTCGGGATCGGGCAAGACGACGCTCCTGAACGTGATCGGCGGCCTCGACCATGCCGATTCCGGCGATCTCGTCATCGATGGGATCTCCACCACCCACTACCGCGATCGGGACTGGGACACCTACCGCAACAACCGCGTCGGGTTCATCTTCCAGAGCTACAACCTCATCCCGCATCAGACGGTGCTCTCCAACGTGGAGCTGGCGCTCACGCTCTCGGGCGTGAGCCGGGAGGAGCGTCGCAAGCGGGCCATCGAGGCGCTCGAGCGCGTCGGACTCGCCGAGCACGTGAACAAGCGGCCCAACCAGCTCTCGGGCGGCCAGGCCCAGCGCGTGGCCATCGCCCGCGCCCTCGTGAACGACCCGGAGATCGTCCTCGCCGACGAGCCCACGGGCGCCCTCGACTCCACCACGTCGGTCCAGATCATGGACCTCCTGCGCGAGATCGCGAGCGACCGGCTCGTGGTGATGGTCACCCACAACCCCGAGCTCGCCAACGACTACGCCACCCGCATCGTGACCCTCGCCGACGGGCGCATCGAGGGCGATACGAACCCGCCGAGCCCCGATGAGGAGGCCGAGGCGCGCGAGAGGGAGATCCGGCCGGCGCGCATGGGGCTCCTCACCGCGCTCTTGCTCTCGTTCAACAACCTCATGACCAAGAAGGGCCGCACGATCATGACGGCCTTCGCGGGGTCGATCGGCATCATCGGCATCGCGGCCATCCTGGCCCTCGCCAACGGCGTGAACGACTACATCACCTCCGTGGAGGAGGACACGCTCTCGTCCTATCCCATCCAGATCACGTCGTCCTCCTTCGACATGACCTCGATGATGGGCATCTCCATGGACCTCCAGGAAGATGGGGAGGACGATGCCGGCGGCGACCAGCTCAAAGAGGTGGGCGTGATCGACCGCATGTTCTCGAGCTTCGGCAACAACGACCTCGCCTCGCTGAAGGAGTTCCTCGACGCCGACGCCGCCGAGATCGACCGCTACGCGCGGACGGTGGAATACGCCTACGACGTGACGCCGCAGGTCTACAACGCCGATACGACGGACGGCATCGACAAGATCAACCCCGACGAGACCTTCAGCGCCCTCGGCATCGGCATGGGACAGTCGCAGTTCATGGCGCAGCTCGTCTCCACCGACATCTTCAACGAGCTCCCGAGCGACCTCTCGCTCGTGAAGGAGCAGTACGACCTCGTGGCGGGGGAGTGGCCGACGGAGCCCACCGACCTCGTCATGGTGCTCGGGCGCGATTCCACGGTCTCGGACTTCGAGCTCTACGTGCTCGGCATCCGCGACGGCGACCAGCTCGACGCCATGGTGCGCCAGCTCGCCAACGAGGAGACCGTCGAGGTGGTCGAGGACGACGCCACCTACACCTACGACGACCTCATGGGCGTGAAGATGAAGCTCGTCGACGCCTGCGACTACTACGAGTACGACGCCGAGCACAAGGTCTGGATCGACAAGCAGGACGACGAGGCCTACATGAGGGATCTCATCGTCAACGGCGAGGATCTGAACATCACGGGCGTCATCCGCCCCAACGACGAGGCGACCTCGGCCTTCCTCACGGCGGGCGTCTACTACACGCCCGACCTCGTCGAGCGCCTCATCGACCAGGCGGCCGAATCGCAGGTGGTGAGGGATCAGCTCGCCGACCCAAAGGTCGACGTCTTCAATGGCAAGACCTTCGAGGAGGAGCAGGAGGGCCAAGGGGAGGACGCCTTCGACCCGAGCTCGCTCTTCTCCATCGACGAGGACGCCATGCAGGACGCCTTCAAGTTCGATGAGGCGGCGCTCGCCATCGACACTTCCGCCCTCGACCTGGACGGCGTCGACCTCTCGGGCATCGACCTGTCGGGCATGGGCGGCCCGGGCGCGCCCGAGATGCCCGAGCTGCACTTCACGCTGGAGGATCTCGGCATCGACCCCTCGGACCTCGTGCAGCCGATGCCGCCCGAGACGATCGACCAGATGACCCAGGCGCTCTCCCAGGGCTATGCGGCCTACCTCGTGGCCTGGGGCGAGGGTGGCGGCGGCGTCCCGGGAGGCGATGCCGGGGAGGAGCCGCTCACCTTCGACCAGTGGCTCGAGACGGAACCCGCGCAAGCGATCGTGAACCAGTTCGTGAGCACCTACACCGCCGCTGTCACGACCGAGGTGATGGGCAAGCTCACCACCGCCATGGGCACGTACATGAACGAGGTCATGACCCGGTACGCCACTGCCGTGCAGCAGCAGGTGGAAGCCCAGATGACGCTCCTCACCGACGCCATCTCGGCCCAGATCCAGCAGCAGATGGCGACCCTCATGCAGAACGTGACCACCCAGCTCGCAGCCAACATGCAGAACGCCATCTCCATCGATGCCGACGCCTTCGCGGGCGCCTTCAAGATGAACGTGGACGAGGAGAGCCTCTCCGACCTCATCCTGGCGATGCTCTCCTCCGATCAGGCGAGCTACGAAGGCAACCTCGCCCAGCTCGGCTACGCCGACCTCGCTGAGCCCTCGCAGATCGAGATATATCCCAGGGACTTCGAGGCCAAGCAGTCGATCATCGACATCCTCGACGGCTACAACCAGAGGATGGCCGACGAGGGCGAGGACGACAAGGCCATCTCCTACACCGACGTCGTGGGCACGCTCATGACGTCGGTAACCACCATCATCGACATGATCTCGATGATGCTCATCGCCTTCGTGTCCATCTCGCTCGTGGTGTCGTCGATCATGATCGGCATCATCACCTACATCAGCGTCCTCGAACGCGTGAAGGAGATCGGCATCCTGCGCGCCATGGGGGCCTCCAAGGGCGACGTATCGCGCATCTTCGACGCCGAGACGGTGATCGAGGGCCTCGCCGCCGGCCTCCTCGGCGTGGGCGTGACCCTCTTCGCCTCGATCTTCGTGAACATCGCCGTCTATGACATCTACGACGTGCCGAACATCATGCAGCTGCCGTTCATCGCGGGCCTGGCGCTCGTGGCGATTAGCGTCTTCCTCTCCTTCATAGCCGGTCTCATCCCGGCGAGCTCCGCCTCGCGAAAGGATCCCGTCGAGGCCCTGCGCACCGAATAGCGTCGCTTTCGGCCGGGGCGGGCAGGCTCCCGGCTCAGCCTTCGCCTCGCAGCGCCCATGCGGCTCGAACACGCGGATTTCGCCGCTCTCAACTCCCACGGCCACAGGGCGGGCGCCGGGAGCATCGCCCTCGGGCACGGCGAAGTCCGCGCTTCCCCACGCGGGCTCTCGGATTCGCCGGGAACCCGCCCGCCCCGGCCCTCACTCGCAGGCTCCCGGCTCAGCCTTCGCCTCGCAGCGCCCATGCGGCTCGAACGCGCGGATTTCGCCGCTCTCAACTTCCACGGCCACAGGGCGGGCGCCGGGTGCATCGCCCTCGGGCACGGCGAAGTCCGCGCTTCCCCACGCGGGCTCTCGGATTCGCCGGGAACCCGCCCGCCCCGGCCTCGTTTCGGCGAATCCGGGCATGTCCGGCGCTCCTGTGGACTCGCATGGCGTGCGGGTAGAATGCAGGCGATGGAGATGACGACAGAGGAGGGCGGCATGGGCGACGTGCGGTTCGGCACCATCGGGACGTCGATGATCACGGGGCAGTTCCTCGAGGGCGTGGCCCAGGTGGAGGGCGTCCGGCTCGAGGGCGTCTATTCCCGGAGCCTCGAGAAGGCGAGGGCCTACGGCGAGCCCAGGGGGGCCAGGCTCTTCTTCGATTCGCTCGACGACCTCGCGGCCTGCCCCGACATCGATGCCGTCTACATCGCCTCGCCGAACCTCCTCCATGCGCCCCAGGCGCTCCAGATGATCGCCGCCGGCAAGCACGTGCTCGTCGAGAAGCCCTTCGGCACGAACCTCCCCGAGGTGCGAAGCATCATCGCCGCCGCCAAGGAGAGGGGCGTCTGCGCCATGGAGGCCATGCGGCTCGCGCACGATCCGGGCTACGGCGCCGTGCGCGAGATCCTTCCCAGACTCGGCCCCATCCGCCGGGCCACCTTCCGCTACGACCAGTACTCCTCCCGCTACGACCTCGTGCTCAAGGGGGAGCGGTCGAACATCTTCGATCCCTCGCTCGCCACGGGGGCGCTCATGGATCTGGGCATCTACCCGCTGAGTGCGATGGTGAACCTCTTCGGGGCGCCGGACGACCTCCTCTGCACCGCCGTGACCATCGACGTCACCGGCCAGGGCGACCTCATCGATATCTGCGGATCGGCGCTCCTTCCCTATGACGGCATGATCTGCGACGTCTGCTACTCCAAGGCCCTCCGCGGGGCGCTCGGCTGCTCCATCGAGGGCGAGCTAGCCACGCTGAGCTGGGAGAGCGTGGGCCAGCCAAGGCACCTTCGCCTCATCGGCACCCACGGCGGCGAAGAGGTCGTCGAGGTCGAGGAGACGCTCCCCGTCTCGGGCGAGCTGAACCTCGCTTACGAGGTGGCCGACTTCGTCGCCGCCATCCACGGCGACTACGACCTCGAGGCCGCGAACGGGAACAGCACCATCGTCGCCGGCATCATGGAGGCCATTCGCTATCGGGAGGGCATCGTCTTCCCCTCCGACCCCGAAGAGATCCGGGGCTAGGATGGCCTTCGGCGGCTGCGCCCGGCGCACGGCCGCGACCATGCGCGGCGATCAGAGCGCTCCGCGCGATTCGACCGAGAGGGAGTTCCATGACCGTGAATCCAAGCACCGGCACCGCCCCGTCGCCAGCCCGGCGCGTCCGGGCGCTCGCGCTCCTCATCTGCATCCTCTGCGCCCTCGCCTCGACGCTCGTCCTCAGCGGCTGCGGGGCTCAGGGAGCGAGCGGGCAAGAGCCGGCGGAATCGAGCGAGGCCACCGCTTCCAGCGAGCCGTCGAATCCCACCGAGGTCAAGGTCATCTCCATGACCGGGCCCACCTCCATCGGTCTCCTCGACCTCATGGAGAGGGCCGAGGCGGGCGAGACCGCCGACACCTACGACTTCTCCATCGTCGGTACGGCCGATGAGGTCGTCGCCAAGGTCGTCTCCGGCGACGTCGACGTGGCGCTCGTGCCCGCCAACGTGGCCTCCGTCCTTTGGAACAAGACCGAGGGGGCCGTCTCCGTCATCGACATCAACACGCTCTCGGTGCTGAACGTGGTCACGGGCGATGCCGCCATCGCGAGCTTCGACGACCTCCAGGGCCATACCGTCTACCTCACCGGCAAGGGCTCCACGCCCGAGTACGTCACCCAGTACCTCATCGAAGAGAAGGGCCTCTCCGACGTGAGCCTCGAGTTCAAGAGCGAGGCCACCGAGGTGGGGACGCTCCTCGCGAGCGACCCCTCCGCCGTCGCGATCCTGCCCCAGCCCTACGTGAGCGCCGTGACGACCCAGAACCCCGACCTCAAGGCCGTCTGCAACCTGGGCGACGTGTGGCGCGAGGTGGCCCCTGCGGGCTCGGAGCTCGTGACGGGCGTGACCATCGTGAGGAGCGACTTCGCCGACGAGCACCCCGACGCGGTCACGCGCTTCGTCGAGGGCCAGGACGCCTCCGTCCAGGCCGTGCTCGCCGATCCGGCCGCCTTCGCGCAGATGGTCGTCGACAAGGGCATCATCCAGAGCGCCGCGGTGGCCGAGAAGGCCATCGGCCAGTGCTCGCTCGTCTGCATCACCGGCGAGGACATGGAGAAGGCGCTCGAGGGCTATCTCGGCGTGCTCCACGGCTTCGATCCGGCGTCCGTGGGCGGGAGCCTCCCCGACTCGAGCTTCTATCGCCTGGACGTCTAGGGCGTGGAGCGCGGCAGGGAAGCCTCCGGGACCGCGAGGCGGGCGGCGGCGATCGCCTTCTGGATCGCCGTCTGGTGGCTCGTGGCCGCGCTCGTGGCCCAACCGCTCCTCCTGCCCACGCCCTGGCAGACGGCCGTCGCCTTCGCCTCGCTCGTCATGACGGGCGAGTTCTGGCTCTCGGTCTGGGCCTCCTTCGCCACGATCTGCGGCGCCTTCGTCGCCACCTTCGCCGTCGCGCTCGGCCTGGGCATCCTCGCGGCCCCGAGGCCGTGGCTCCAGGACCTCATCCGGCCCATCGCGCTCGTGCTCAAGGCCACGCCCGTGGCCTGCGTCGTCGTGCTCCTGCTCCTCTGGCTCGGCGCCGAGGGCGTGCCGAGCGCCGCAGTGGCGCTCATGGTCTTCCCGGCCTACTACTTCTCGACCCTCGAAGGCGCCGAGCAGGTGGACCGCCGGGTGCGCCGGGCGCTGGAGGTCATGGGTGCGGGCCCGGGCAAGCTCTTCCTCGTGAGCACCTGGCCGGGCGTCCTGCCCTACCTGCAGGCCACGAGCCGCAATGCCGTGGGCATGAGCTGGAAGGCGGGCGTCGCCGCCGAGCTCATCGCCATGGCGCTGAACACGATGGGGGAGAAGGTCTACCAGGCGAAGCTCCTGCTCGAGACCGCGAACCTCTTCGCCTGGACGCTCGCCGTCATCGCCCTCGCCTTCGCCTGCGAGAGGGTCTTCCTGGCGCTCCTCGACGCGAGCGAGGGATGGGGGCTCCGTCGCGCGGTGGCGCTCGCCCGGAGGGCCGTGCCGAGGGACGCCGAAAGCGATGCGGAGGTCCAGGTGACGGACCTTTCGGTGGAGCGCTCGGGGGAGCTGGTCGTGGAGGGCGCCACCTTCTCCGTCGGGGCCGGCCAGAGGCTCTGCCTCCGCGGCCCCTCGGGCGTAGGCAAGACGACCCTCATCTCGGCCATCCTCGGCCTCATCCCGACGTCGGCGGGGAGCGTCCTTCGCCCGCGCTCGGTCTCGGTGGTCTTCCAGGAGCCGAGTCTCGTCGAGGCCCTCTCTGCCGAGGACAACGTGAGCCTCGTGGCGCAGGGCGCCTCGCCTGAGCTCGTCCGCTCCGTCCTTCGGGAGGTGCTGCCGAAGGTGGCGCCCGAGAAGCTCGCGGGCGAGCTCTCCGGCGGTCAGAAGCGGCGCCTGGAGCTCGTTCGGGCGCTCCTCTGCCCGAGCGCCGCGGTCTTCCTCGACGAGCCCTTCCAGGGGCTCGACGAGGCCAACCACGAGCGGGCCCTCGCCTTCATCGACAGGCGCCTGGGCGATCGCGCCCTCATCCTCGCCACCCATGACGACGAGGACGCCCGGGCCCTCTCGGCCGCCGACTACGTCCTCGGCGACTGAGCCGGGCGAGCGTTGCGAGAGCGTTGCGCGTTGGCGGTGACCATAGGCGCTCCATCGTCCAATCGGTAAAATGGGTGCGCAGCCAAAACGAAGCCCTGAGACTCGCGCCCGTCATGGGCGCTTTGCATGACTCGATTCGCCGCGGTCCGAACCGCGGCGCAACTGAGCCCACGGAACGGAGGGCGCATGTTCGATGAGAAGCTCGCCGAAGTCGGCGTGCGTGTGCAGGAAGAGGACGTCCACTGGGACCTTTCCGTCCCCGAGCTCGTGGAGAAGGCCCTCGCTCGCGGCGAGGGCGAGCTGGCCTCCAACGGCTCGCTCGTGGTGCAGACCGGGGAGCGCACCGGCCGCTCGCCCAACGACCGCTTCATCGTGGACAGCCCCGGCGTCCATGACCGCATCGCATGGGGCAACGTCAACAAGCCGATGACGCCCGAGCACTTCCGCCGCATCAAGCGAGGCATCTGCGAGCGGCTCTCCGAGCGCGACCCCTTCGTGGTTCGCGGCCTCGTGGGCGCCGACCGCAAGCATTCCCGCAAGTTCATGGTCATCGCCGAGGAGGCGCATCAGGCGCTCTTCGCCCGTCAGATGATGGTGCGCCCCAACCGCTTCGAGCTCTGGCGCTACGGCGACCCCGACTTCATCGTTCTCGCGGCGCCCGGCTTCCACTGCGATCCCAAGGCCCACGGCACCAATTCCGAGGCGGCGGTGGTCATCGACTTCGAGGAGCGGGTCATCCTCGTCGCCGGCACCGGCTATTCGGGCGAGATCAAGAAGTCCATCTTCAGCGCGATGAACTACGTGCTGCCTGTGGAGGACAACGTCCTCACCATGCACTGCTCGGCCAACGTCGATCCCACCACGAACTCCTCGGCCGTCTTCTTCGGCCTCTCCGGCACGGGCAAGACGACGCTCTCCGCGGCCCCGTCTCGCCAGCTCATCGGCGACGACGAGCACGGCTGGTCGGCCGAGGGCGTCTTCAACCTCGAGGGCGGCTGCTACGCCAAGACCATCGGCCTCACGCGCTACCGCGAGCCCGAGATCTACGGCGCCATCCGCTTCGGCAGCCTCTGCGAGAACGTGGTCCTCAACCGCAACACCCGGCGCCCAGACTACAACGACGACTCCATCACCGAGAACACGCGCGTCTCCTACCCGGTGGAGTTCATCGACAACGCCGTGCTCACGGGCCAGGACGGCATCCCCGAGGTGATCATCTTCCTCACGGCCGACGCCTTCGGCGTCCTGCCGCCCATCGCGCGCCTCACCCCCGAGAGCGCCAAGTACCAGTTCCTCACGGGCTTCACCTCCAAGGTGGCGGGCACCGAGGAGGGCATCACGGAGCCCCAGCCCACGTTCTCGTCGATGTTCGGCGAGCCCTTCATGCCGCTTCGCCCCACGGTCTACGCCAACATGCTCGGCGAGCGCATCGGGCGCCATCGCGTGCGGTGCTACCTGGTGAACACCGGCTGGACCGGCGGCCCCTACGGCACCGGCCACCGCATGGACCTTGGCGCCACCCGCGCCATCGTCGAGGCGGCGCTCGACGGATCGGTCGAGGAGGGCACCTTCGTCCACAACGACCTCTTCAACTTCGACGTCCCGCTCACCTGCCCCGGCGTGAGCTCCCAGATCCTGGACGCGCGCTCCACCTGGGCGGATCCCGTCGCTTACGACCAGCAGGCGCTGAAGCTCGCCCACATGTTCCAGAGGAACTTCGCCAAGCGCTTCCCCGACCTCTCCGAGATCGCGCGCCTGGGAGGCCCGAACGTGCCCGCCGGCGCCGGCGCCCAGATCCACCAGGCCAACCGCGCCGCCCAGGCCCAGGAGACGATGCCCGTCCCGGCGACCCATCGCTCGGCCAAGCCGACGCGGAGCACCAAGCCCCATCATCGCAACCCCACCCGGGTCCACGAGCCCTCCGGGCACGGTACGTCCAAGCCCGGCCGCGCCCGCAGGGCAGGGTCGAAGAAGCGCCGCTCCAAGCGCGACTGACGGCTTCCCAGGGCACACCGCCTTCGCGAGGGGCCCGACCGCGCTGAAAAGGGCCCGCGACTGAAGTCGCGGGCCCTTCGCCCTTTTCGTGGGTGCCGGGGCTATGCGGTCAGCTGGGCCTGCACGGCGGTGATGGCCACCACGGCCACGATATCGTCGGCTGAGCAGCCGCGGGAGAGGTCGTTCACCGGCCTCGCGATGCCCTGGAGGATGGGGCCGTAGGCCTGGGCATCGCCCAAGCGCTCCACGAGCTTGTAGCCGATGTTTCCCGCGTCGAGGTTGGGGAAGATGAGGATGTCGGCGTCGCCCGCCACTTCGCTCTCGGGGGCCTTCAGGCAGGCCACCTCATCGATGAGGGCGGCGTCGAGCTGCAGCTCCCCATCGCAGAGGATGTCGGGGCGCTTCTCGTGGACGAGCTTCGTGGCCTCGGCCACCTTGTCCACATGGTCGGAGCTGGCCGAACCGTGGCTCGAGTACGAGAGCATCGCGATCTTGGGCTCGGTGCCCATGAGGGCCTTCCATGAGGCGTGGCTCGAGATGGCGATCTCGGAGAGGGCCTCGGCGTCGGGATACTCGTTCAGCCCGATGTCGGCGAAGATCAGCGTGCCGTCCTGGCCATGCGGGCAGTCGGGCACGCACATCACCATGAAGCTCGACACGAGTTTGGTGCCGGGCGCGGTCTTCAGGATCTGGAGCGCGGGACGCAGGGTGTTGGCCGTGGAGTGGCAGGCGCCCGAGACGAGCCCGTCGGCATCGCCCATCTTCACCATCATGGTGCCGAAGTACGTGGCATCGTCCATGAGCTCCAGGGCCTGCTCGATGGTCATGCCCTTCTTCTCGCGGAGTCTCTGGAGCTCCTGGGCATACGCGTCGTGCTTCTCGGCGCTCTTGGGGTCGATGACCGTGACGCCATCGACGTGGATCGCATCGGGATCGCCGAGGATGACGAGGTCGGCGAGATCCTCGGCCACGATCTGGCGCGCGGCGTCGATGGTGCGCCGATCCTCGCCCTCGGGGAGCACGATCGTCATCTTCTCGCTCTTAGCGTGCTCTTTCATGCGCTCAAGGAAGTCGCTCATCCATGCTCCTCGTCTCTCTCGAAGGGGATCCGGCGGGTTCCGCCAGGCAAACCGAGTCCCAGCTTGTTAGGGCCCTCTCTTCGGCATTATAGGTGCATGCTAGAATGGCCCGGGATGAAAAGGGCCGCGCGCGAGAGCGGCCCTTGTCGTGGCGGCGCACGGGCGCTGCGAAGCCATGTCCGGCGCCTCGAATGTGGAGGTATCGATGGGCCGTTTCATAGATGCCCGATCCCCTGAGGGGGGCCTCGCCGTGGATCCATCGACCTACGACGCCATCTGCGTGGGCGCCGGCTATGCCGGGGCCACGGTGGCCCGTCGCCTCGCCGAGGATGGCGGCATGCGGGTGCTCGTGGTGGAGATGCGCGAGCACATCGCGGGGAACGCCTACGACTGCCCCGACGAGGCGGGCATCCTCATCCACCTCTACGGCCCGCACATCTACCACACCACCGACGAGCGGGTCCACGAGTTCCTCTCGCGCTTCACCGAGTGGGATCCCTACGAGCACCGCGTGCTCGCCGACATCCACGGCACGCTCATGCCGGTGCCCTTCAACCACGCATCGCTCAAGCTCGCCTTCGGCGAGGAGGAGGGCGAGCGCCTCTACGCCAAGCTCGTTGCCGCCTTCGGCGAGAACGTGAAGGTGCCGATCCTCGAGCTCCGCGCCTCCGACGATCCCGACCTCGCCCGCGTGGCCGACTACGTCTACGAGAACGTCTTCCTGCATTACACCATGAAGCAGTGGGGCCAGACCCCCGACCAGATCGATCCCGCCGTGACGGGCCGCGTGCCCGTCTTCGTCGGCGACGACGACCGCTACTTCCCCCAGGCCACCTGGCAGGGCATGCCGCACGACGGCTACACGGCCCTCTTCGAGCGCATGCTCGACCACGAGCGCATCGATGTGGCGCTTGGCCAGGACGCCCGCGAGTTCCTCGAGGTGGGGGAGGGCGAGCTCCTCGTGGGCGGAAGGCCCTATGAGGGCATCGTCGTCTACACCGGCCCCCTCGACGAGCTCTTCGACTGCGACCTCGGCGCCTTGCCCTACCGTTCGCTCCGCATGGACTTCGAGACGCTCGCCATGGATCGCTTCCAGCCGGTGGCGACGGTGAACTACACCGTCTCCGAGGACTTCACGCGCATCACCGAGTTCAAGAACCTCACGGGCCAAAAGCTCGAGGGCACGACGACGATCATGCGCGAGTATCCTCGAGCCTATGAGCGCGGATGCGGCATGGATCCCTACTACGCGATACTCGAGCCCGCCAACCTCGAGCTCCACCGAAGGTACCTGGAGCGCGTGAGCGGCCTCGGCAATTTCCATCCCGTCGGTAGACTCGCCGAGTATCGCTACTACGATATGGACGGCGTCTGCGCCTCGGCCCTCGAGCTCGCAGACGAGCTTCTGGCCTCCGCCTAGGGCGCTTCGGCGAAGAATGGAAGGGACGAGCACCTTGCAGAAGACGATCACCATCGGCATCCCCTGCTACAACTCGTCCGAATACATGGACAACGCCATCTCGGCGATCCTGGAGGGTTCGGACTACGCCGACGACGTCGAGATCGTCATCGTCGATGACGGCTCCACAAAGGACGATACGTGGGAGAAGGCCCAGGGCTGGGAGCGGCGCTTCCCCAACATCGTCAAGGCGGTCCATCAGGAGAACGGCGGCCACGGCACGGCGGTGCTCACGGCGCTCGCCAACGCTCGCGGCGTCTACTACAAGGTCTGCGACTCCGACGACTGGTACAGCACCGACGCCTTCCACGAGCTCCTGGGCACGCTCAGGGGCTTCATCGAGGGCGGCGACCCGGTTGATCTGGTCATCAACAACTACGTCTACGAGCACGCCGACGACGGCTCCTCCAAGGCCATCGACTACCGGAGCGCCCTCAAGCCCAACAAGGTGATGACCTGGGACGAGATCGGCCACTTCGGCTACGCCCAGAACATCCTCATGCACAGCCTCACCTACAAGACCGAGATCCTCCGCTCCCATGGCGGGCTGCCGCTGCCGCCCCACACGTTCTACGTGGACAACATCTACGCCTTCGTGCCGCTGCCCCGTTGCAAGACCCTCTACTACCTCGATGTGGACCTCTACCGCTACTACATCGGCCGCGAGGACCAATCGGTGAACGAGAAGGTCATGGCGAGCCGCATCGACCATCAGCTGCGCGTCTCGAAGATCCTCATCGACGCCTACCATCTCTATGACGACGTGAAGAGCGTGAAGCTTCGCAACTACATGCTCCATTCGCTCACGATGACGCTCACGGTGAGCGCGATCTTCGCGCGCCTTTCCGATGTGCCGGGCGCCATGGACGACATGACGGCGCTCTGGGAGTACTTCAAGAGCTACGACATCCGGATGTACCGCCACGCGCGCATGACGCTCCTGGGGATCCTCGCCAACCTGCCCACCAAGGCGGGCGAGGCCGTGACGATCGGGATGTACCGCATCGCCCATAGCGTCTTCGGCTTCAACTAAGGAGCCGCCCCCCGCCTTCGGGGCCGCTTCGCGACCTTTCCCCCTCCGCAGTCCTAGGCGATGTCCGGCGCGATGAAGCGCTCGTAGACCTCCATGAGGGCCGCGTCCTCGCATTCGCTCTTGAGCACGGTCGAGACCCGGTCGCGGATCGTCTCCGAGACGTTGGCCACGGCGAGCCCGAGCCCGGCATCGAGGAGCATGGCGAGGTCGTTCGCCGAGTCGCCGACGCCGATGGTCTCCGCCATCGGAACGCCGAGGTAGTTAGCCACGTCGGCGAGGCCCGTGCCCTTGTCCACGCCCTTGGGGTTGAACTCCAGGTAGCGCTCGGCCGAGAAGGAGACCTCGAGGCCGGCCATGAGATCCGGGAGCTCCGCATCCATGCGATCTTTCACATCGTGCAGGTAGGCGAAGTCGTCGCTGTGGTAGAGGAGCTTGTAGATGGGCTCGTCGAGGGCTGCGAGGTCTTCCGCGGGCAGATCCTCGACCTCCATGCGGCCGTTGAGGTAGCTCTTCTCGTAGTCGGTGATGTTCGCCACGAGCGTCCGGTCCAAGAGGTAGATGTGCTGGCAGAGCCCCAGTTCGGAGCCGAAATCGTAGAGATCTTGGGCCTGGGCGACCGTGAGGGTATGGCTCGCGAGGGGCGTGCCGTCGTTCGCGCAGACGTAGCCGCCGTTGAAGGTGATCGTGTACTCGTCGGGAGCGTCCCTGGTGCCGAGGGCGGCGAGGGTGCCCAGGACCGAGTAGAAGGGCCGCCCCGTGGCCACCACGAACTTGACCCCGGCCTCGCGCATGAGGCGCACGGCCCGGTAGTTCCCTGGGTTCACGAGGTGGTCGCGGCCGATGAAGGTCTCATCCATGTCGCAGGCGACGATCCTGTACATTGCCTCTCCTCCCGATCTGTGGCCCGAGGAGAAGCTTATACCGAGCCCGCCGACCGGTTGGGCCGCGTGGCGAGACGGGGAGCGCGCTCTTCGAGGAGGCCCGGCGCCAGGCGGGCGAGCGGGCGGCCCCCTCGATCAATCGCCCGCGCCGGGGAGCCCGAAGGCGCCCTTCGCACGGGCGCAGGCGCAGACGATGGCCTCCGAGAGCGCCTGGACGGCGAGGAGGCCCACCAGGTCCTGCTCCGCCGCCACCCTTCCCGATGCCAGGCAGAAGATGCTGTCGCCATCCATGGAGGTATGGGCGGGCACGATCGCCATGGCGTAGGCGTCGGCCGCCATCTGGGCCACGCGAAGCGCTTGGGGCTTGGCGAGCCGGGCGTTGGTGACGATGCAGCTGATGGTCGTGTTCGCGCGGGGCGCCAGATCGGCCGCGCCCGCGGCCATGGCGCCGAGGGCATCCGCAAGCGGGAGGGGCGCCTTCGCATCGCCCGTCGACCTCGCTCCGGCGACGACCGTGCCAGAGGCGTCCAGGACGTCGCCCACGGCGTTCACGGCCGCCACGGCGCCCACGAGGAGCTCTCCTGCGCAGGCGACGGCCGTGCCGAGGCCGCCCTTCATCGACCGCTCCGGTCCCAGGAACTTGCCCACGGTGCAGCCAGTGCCGGCGCCGACGTTGCCCACGGGGAGCGGCTCCTCCGCATCGGCCTCCAGGGCATCCGCCACGGCCGCTCGTCCTTCGGCGATCCCTGGGCGCACCGAGGCGCTTCCCACGGTGAGGTCGAAGAGGCAGGCCGAGCTCACGATGGGCACCCTGCAGACGCCCATGTCGAGTCCGAGGCCCCTTCGCTCCAGCTCCTCGGCCGCTCCGGAGGCGGCGGCGAGTCCGAAGGCCGATCCGCCCGAGAGCACCACCGCATGGACGGCGTCCACCGTCTCCTCGGGGCGGAGGAGGTCGGTCTCGCGGGTGGCGGGGGCGCCGCCGCGGACGTCGACCGCGCCCGTCGCGCCCTCGGGGCAGACGATGGCCGTGCAGCCGGTCCCGGCCTCCGCGAGTGTGGCGTGGCCGAGGAAGAAGCCGGGAATACGGCGGATGTCTGGCATGGGATGGCCTTTCCTCTGCGCGGTCGCGAGGGCGTCGGTACCCTCGCGCCTAGAAATTCCTCGCGAAGTCAACGAATTCGCGGACGAGTCGGGCGAGGGGCAGCCCCACGACGTTCTCGTAGTTTCCGTCGATGCGATCCACGAAGAGCCGCCCGCCTCCCTGGATGGCGTAGGCGCCGGCCTTGTCCATGGGCTCGCCGGTTCGCACGTAGGCATCGATCTGGGCGTCCGGGATCTCGTAGAACGTGACCTCGGTGGTCTCGGAGAAGACGCGGTCGTGGATCTCTCCGGCGGCGTCCTTGGCGAGCAGGCACACGCCGGTCGTGACGTTGTGGACCGTTCCCGAGAGGCGCTTGAGCATGGAGCGCGCGTCATCGGCGCCTACGGGCTTTCCGAGGCACTCGTCGCCGATCCAGACGATGGTGTCGGCGGCGACGACGGCCTCGAGCGGCGTCGCGGCGCCGATGACCTCCTCGGCATGGGCCTTGGCCCGTGCGAGGCGCTCAACGAGTTCCACGGGACTCTCGCCCGGAAGGCGAGTCTCGTCGACGTCGGCGGGGATGACGCGCGGGGTGTAGCCCGCCAGGAGCATGAGCTCCCGGCGGCGGGGCGATGCGGAGGCGAGGATCATCGGCGCGCCTTACTTGACGAGCATGCCAGCGGCCACCTTCTCGGCCGCCTCCTCGCCCATGAGGGTCTTCACGTTGGCGAGGGCGAAGGGGATGGCGAAGCCCGGGCCGCTCGCCGTGATGAGGTTGTCGTCCCAGAAGACGCCGGGCTCGTCCGGGCGCACGCCCTCGGGGAACTCCGTCTCGAACCCGGGATAGCAGGTGGCCGTGCGGCCGTCGAGGAGCCCCCACGTGGCGAGGAGGCTCGGCGCCGCGCAGATCGCCGAGACCTTGAGGCCGGCTGCCATGCGGTTCACGATGGCGCGGTGCAGCTCTTCGCATTCGCCGAGGTTGGTGGTGCCGGGCATGCCGCCGGGGAGCACGACGAGGTCGAAGTCCCCGAGGTCGACCTCGCCCACCTTGGCATCGGCGATGACGGGGATCCTGTGGGAGCCCTGGACGATCTGATCGTGCATGACGGAGACCGTCGTCACCTCCACGCCGGCGCGTCGGAGGGCGTCGACGGAGGCGAGCGCCTCGACTTCCTCGAAGCCCTCTCCGAGCATGACGGCACAGGTCTTGGCCATGGGAACCCCTTTCTCCGAATGCAGTCCGACGCTCAATGTTCTTCCCGAAGGGCCGGGCCCGCAACCCCCGATGGCCCGACGGTCATGCTCCCCGTCCAACGCGCCGGCCCCTCACGGAAGGCGAAGGGCCGGACGGCGGCTATGGGGACGCGACGGTTGCGGACGCGGTCGATTGGCGCGATCCAGCCGGACCGATGGGCCTAGATGACCGCGCCGCCATCGACCGAGACGACGCAGCCCGTCACGTAGGAGGCCTTGTCGGAGGCGAGGAAGCTGAAGACGTTGGCCACCTCCTCGGGCTCGCCGGGGCGCCCGAGCGGGATGCCGGCCGAGACGCGCGCGATCATCTCCTCCGGAAGCGCGGCCACCATATCGGTGGCGGTGACGCCGGGGGCCACGGCGTTCACGCGGATGCCCTTGGGCCCGAGCTCGCGGGCGAGCGACTTGGTCATGCCGTTCACGGCGAACTTCGAGGCGGGATAGCCCACGCCCGCAGCCTGGCCGTAGAGCGACACGACGGAGCTCGTGTTGAGGATGACGCCCGAACCCTGCTCCGAGAAGACCTTCGCGGCGGCCTGGCAGCCGTTGAAGACGGCGAGGATGTTCAGGTCGAGCACCTTCTGGAACTCCTCGGCCGTATAGGAAAGGAGCGGCGTCGACTGGGAGATGCCGGCGTTGTTGACCATGATGTCGAGGTGCCCGAAGGCGCCGATGGTCTCGTCGAGGCAGGCCCTCACCTCGGCCTCGTCGGTGAGGTCGGGGTGGGCGCCGCGCACGGGGGCGCCGGGCATGAAGTCCTCGATCGTCGCGAGGGCCTTCTCGACGGTCTCCTTTCGCGAGCCGCAGAGGGTGACGCTCGCGCCATGGCGCAGGAACGACTTGACGATGGCGAGCCCGATGCCGCGGGTACCGCCGGTGACGACGGCGACCTTGCCTTCCAAGAGCATGGGGGATCCTTTCGACGGAGTGGTATGCGACGCCTCGACTATGACCGTTTCCGGTCTGAAGCGGCGTCCCAAGGCGGCGGAGGCGCAGGGGCGCTCCGCCAACGCGGGCACTCGGGCGCGCATGGGCTTCGAGACCGCGAGCGGCCTCGAGGAAATCTCGCCCTAGCGCTCGAACTCGGCGCCGTCCGCTGCCTGCGCCCTGAGGTTGGGTACGTTCCCGGTAACGAAGCACTCGAGATGGGAGCCGCAATGGGACATCGGGGAATCGTGACGAGGATCGTCGGCGGCGAGCTCAAGCTCGTCCTCTTCAGCGTGATGGTCGGCATCGTGTGCGGCGCGGTCATCTGGGAGCGCCATGGCGACCAGGTGAAGGCGTGGCTGGGAGAGCACGGGATCGATTGCCCCTTGTGCCAGGCGACTTCGAGTGACTCGGAGGTCCCGGCGAACTAGACACCCCCACATGGGAGATCGCCGTTCCCCCGGTCGCTCGATCTCCTCGATGGCCGTGGCGCGCATGCGCTAGATTTGGCATGTTCGCATGCGCGTGAGGCGCGTGCCGCGGATGGGGAGGAGCGCCTGATGGCCGAGAAGATGCTGCAAGAGGTCATGACCGCGCCGGGAGAGATCGAGTTCCACGAGGTGGAGGTGCCAGAGGTCGCCTCGGACCAGGTCAAGGTCAAGATCATGAACATCGGGGTCTGCGGCTCCGACATCCACGTCTACCACGGCACGCACCCCTTCACCTCCTATCCTGTGACCCAGGGCCACGAGGTCTCCGGCGAGGTCGTCGAGGTGGGCTCCGACGTGCATGACCTCGAGGTGGGCCAGAAGGTGACCATCGAGCCGCAGGTCACCTGCGGCGAATGCCATCCCTGCACCCATGGCAAGTACAACCTCTGCGAGAACCTGAAGGTCATGGGCTTTCAGACCACGGGGACGGCCTCGCGCTACTTCGTGGTCGACGCATCGAAGGTGACGCCGCTCCCGGAGACCATGTCCTACGAGCACGGCGCCATGATCGAGCCCCTCGCCGTGGCCGTCCACGCCGTGCGCCAGATGGGCGACGTCGAGGGCCTTGACGTCTGCGTCATCGGCGCCGGCCCCATCGGGAACCTCGTCGCGCAGGTGGCCAAGGGCCTCGGCGCGCGCAAGGTGCTCATCACCGACGTCTCGGACCTGCGCCTCTCCATCGCCCGCGAGTGCGGCGTTGACGAGGCCGTGAACACCCGGGACAAGGACTTCGGCGAGGCGCTCGTCGAGGCCTTCGGGCCCGACAAGGCCGACGTCATCTACGACTGCGCCGGCAACGACGTCACCATGGGCCAGGCCATCGCCAACGCCCGCAAGGGCTCCGTCATCGTGCTCGTGGCGGTCTTCGCCGGCATGGCCACGGTCGACCTCGCCGTGCTGAACGACCACGAGCTCGATCTCAAGACCTCGATGATGTATCGCCATCCGGACTACGTGGAGGCCATCCGCCTCGTCGAGGAGGGCAAGGTCCATCTGGCGCCGCTCGTGTCGAAGCACTTCCCGTTCGAGCGCTACCTCGACGCCTACAAGTACATCGATGACAACCGCGAATCGACGATGAAGGTCATCATCGATGTGCAGGATAGCGAATGACTATCCTCTATCAGCAAGAGGGGGATGCGGTGGCGCCCTCCCGGTTCCCATCCGGCCCAGGATCTCCACCGCATCCCGCTAGGTACCATTGAAGGGAATGACCATGAACGAGAACCTCAAGGCCATCCTGAAGGCCGCCTCCGAAGACGACGAGCTGATGGGCGAGGCGACCGCCCTCGTGAACGAGCTGAACGCCGCCAGCGAGGCGGATCGCCCCGAGGTAGCCGCTCGAATCGTCGCCCTCGCGAACGACAACGGCTTCACGCTCACCGAGGACGACCTCGTCTTCGAGGTTCCCGCCGAGGGCGAGCTCGTGGACGAGGAGCTGGCGGTCGTCGCTGGCGGCGGATGCGGTGATCACTGCGAACAAATCCACGAAGGATTGGTCTTTTGAGTATTCGTTCGAATAGATAGCACCCAATCATCATCGACGTGCAGGATAGTGAATAACTATCCTCTATCAGCAAGAGGGGGATGCGGTGGCGCCCTCCCGGTTCCCATCCGGCCCAGGATCTCCACCGCATCCCGCTAGGTACCATTGAAGGGAATGACCATGAACGAGAACCTCAAGGCCATCCTGAAGGCCGCCTCCGAAGACGACGAGCTGATGGGCGAGGCGACCGCCCTCGTGAACGAGCTGAACGCCGCCAGCGAGGCGGATCGCCCCGAGGTAGCCGCTCGAATCGTCGCCCTCGCGAACGACAACGGCTTCACGCTCACCGAGGACGACCTCGTCTTCGAGGTTCCCGCCGAGGGCGAGCTCGTGGACGAGGAGCTGGCGGCGGTCTCCGGCGGCTGCACCGACGATCTCCACGAATACTGCGGCAGCCTAGCCTATTGACGTCTGGGCTGGTTCTGCTCCAAAACCGATTGATAGGGATGAGCCGCTGGCGCTCGTCGCCGGCGGGTGCAGCTATTGCCAAGATAATTTCATACAATACTGCGTCGCCGCAGCGGGATAACGACTCCTCGGCGGCTCGGCTAGAATCAGAGGTGACGGCGACACCCGCCCCGACTGACTCAGGGGGTTGAGCGGGCGACACTATTAGAAAAGAGGGCGAGTGGTTGCGGCTACCGCCCTCTCCCTGCGTTCCCACCGCGCGTCCACAACCCTTGAACCCATCGCGCCAAGATCGGAGACACTGCTGATTTGGGCTATGACCGAGCAGCGGGACGAGATGAGGACAACGTCGAGGCATCGAGGCCTGAAGATCGCCATGTGCATCGTGGCGGGCATCCTCGCCGTCGTCGTCATCGCCTTCGCCATCTACGTGGGCGACTATTACCACGCCGACGGCACCGCTATGGCGGCCTTGACCTCCGGTTCCACCGTCCAGGTGTCCACGCTCTCGGATGGCGACGTCGTCTTCAGCCCCGAGGACCCCGAGGCGGGCATCGTCTTCTACCCGGGCGGGAAGGTGCAGGCGGGGGCCTACGCACCGCTCTTGCGCGACCTCGCCGAGGAGGGATTCCTCTGCGTCCTCGTCCCCATGCCCTTCAACCTCGCGGTCTTCGACGTGAACGGCGCCGACGGCATCCAGGCGCAGTTCCCTGACATCGACGAGTGGATCCTCATGGGCCACTCCCTCGGAGGCGCCATGGCCGCGTATCCGTTGATTTTAGCCAGAACGTCACATTCTCAACGGCAACTTACTCCAATTCCGGTCAATTTCAACGGATAGCCAGACTAATCACGCGATGACGTGGAACCGAGTCTTCGAGACGCCTGCCGGCAGACCTCGCCATCGGCACGTCGACCTATCGCAACGCTCTCGACCACCTCGATGCGATCGCCCACAGCTCGGAACACGATGCGGAGGCCGAGCTCGCGGTGCTCGATCTTGTTGCAGCCAGCGAGGTTGCCCGGGAGGGGGCGCGAGTGCGTCGCATGCCCATAGCCGAACCCTGTGGATAGCCGTCTTCGGCAGAGGTCTATGACATACTTCTCTTAATGACGAGACGTTGCCCGGGACTCCGAACGGGGTGCCGGGGAGGGGAGAATCCATGGGTGCCAGCGCCATCAAGCCCGACTACCAGCCTGCGACCGGCGGCGACCAGTACCAGGGTCCCGAGGGGCGCACCGGCAACGAGTCCATCGTCTACTTCACCCGCGACCTCTCGGCTGAGGGACTGAAGAAGGCCTACGAGGCGGTCTCCGGCGAGATCGACGGCAAGGTGGCCGTGAAGCTCCACACCGGCGAGAAGCACGGGCCCAACATCATCCCCCACGCCTGGGTCCAGGCGCTCATGGAGACCGACATCCCCGACGGCACCATCGTCGAGACCAACACCTACTACGTGGGCGATCGCGACACCACCGAGAAGCACCTCGAGACGCTGAAGGTGAACGGCTGGACCTTCTGCCCCGTGGACATCATGGACGCCGAGGGCACCGCGATGCTCCCCGTCGGGGACGGCAACTTCTTCGAGGAGATGAGCGTCGGCAAGAACCTCCTCGACTACGACTCCTTCGTCGCGCTCACCCACTTCAAGGGCCATGTGCTGGGCGGCTTCGGGGGCTCCAACAAGAACATCGGCATCGGCTGCGCCGACGGCAAAGAGGGCAAGAAGTGGATCCACACGACGCCCGGCTCGGATGACATGTGGGACATCGACGAAGAGGAGCTCATGGAGCGCATGACCGAGTCCTGCAAATCCGTGGTGGGGCACTTCGGCAAGAAGATCTGCTACGTGAACGTCATGCGCAACATGAGCGTGGACTGCGACTGCGCGGGCGTCGGGGCCACGCCGGTCGTCATGCCCAACGTCGGCATCGTCTCCTCGACGGACATCCTCGCGGCCGACCAGGCTTGCGTGGACCTCGTCTACGCGCTGCCGGAGCAGTACCCCGACGACCTCAAGGAGCGCATGCAGAGCCGCCATGGCCTCCGCCAGCTCTCGTATATGAAGGAGCTCGGCATGGGCAACGACCGCTACGTGCTCATCGACCTCAACAACGGCGGCAAGCGGATCACGCTCGATGAGGCCCTTGACAGCGTCACGCCTTGGGAGGGCTAGCGTTCAGCGCCGGAAGTCCATCGCGTGCAGGCGGGCAGGGCCGAACGGAGGCTCTGCCCGCTTTTCCATCGAGCTCGAGATTCGAACGCGACGTGGATTCCATCCCGTCGTTCGATCGGCGGTCTTGATGTTTCGGCTCCGCCAGCTCGACCGAGACCGGCTTGCGGCGGCGAGTTCGGTGGGTTGGCGCCCGGCTAGAGCTCACGGACCTTGACGGCTGGCAGCAGCGCTTCGATGGTGGCGAGGTCGGCGGGTTCGCTTCCCGGAACCGAGGCGTTGGCGGCGCCGCAGGCCATGGCGAGGGCGAGGGCCTCGTCGGCCGGGAGGCCCTGCACGTCCGCATAGGCGAGGGCGGCCACGACGGAGTCACCGGCGCCGGCGGGGGAGCCCACCTCGATATGCGGTGCCGACGCGAAGATGACATCCTCGTCGTCCACCAGGACGGCACCGTCCCCGCCCAAGGTGACCACGACGCGGCCGACGCCGGTGGCCGCGAGCTCCTTGGCGCCGTCGACGATGGCGTCGAGGTCGGCCAGCTCGCGGTCGAGCAGCCGAGAGAGCTCGAAGGCGTTCGGCTTGATGAGCGCCGGGTGGGCCTCTATGCCGAATCGCAGCGCCTCTTCGCCGGCGTCGAGATAGATGCGGGCGCCCTTGGCGGCGAGCCGCTCGGCCCAGTCGCGATAGGTGCTCGCCGGCGCGTCGGGGCAGAGGCTTCCGGCGAGGACGACGAGGTCGCCGGTTGCGACCTCGTCCACGAGCGCCGTCAGCATCTCGGCGAGGACCTCGCTGCTCGCGGCAGGTCCTGCGCCGTTGACCTCGGTCATCGTGTCCGTCGACCGGTCGAGGATCTTCGTGTTGACGCGGTTCTCGCCCTCGCACCGAAACGTCCTGAGCACGAGTCCCTGACCCTCCAGGCCGCTCTCGATGGTCCTTCCCATCTGCCCCGCCAAGAGCACCCAGGCGATGGACGTGTCGCCGAGGACGCGAATCGCCTTCGAGACGTTCGCGCCCTTGCCGGCGGCGTCGGAGCGCTCGGCTCGGATGCGGTTCAAGCCCCCGACCACGAGTTCGTCCACGATGACGGTGCGGTCGAGGGAGGGGTTCAGCGTGACGGTGTGGATCATGGGCGCTCCTTGTCGGAACGGGCGCGCTCTGTTGGAGAGGCGGCTCGCGGGGGCGGAGGCAGATGGATCGCGTCCGGATTCGATTCCCCGTTCGGCACGAGGAGCGCCGCCCCGATGAGGCCGGCATCGTCTCCGAAGCGGGCTTCCTCGATATGAAGCAGGTCGAGCGACGGCACGTAGCGAGCGGCCTTCTGGAGCGCCCGCTCCAGGTAGGCCGGATGGTAGCGGGCGATGGAGCCGCCCACCACGATGACGTCGGGGTCATAGCACCAGAAGATGTTCGAGAGCCCGCGCGCCAGGGCCTCGCTCGCGCGTTCGATGACGTCCGTGGCCACGGGATCTTGCGCGTACCAGCGCTCGAAGAGCTCCCTCGGGGCCACGGGGCGGCCGAAGGCGAGCGTCGCCAGGCGCTCTAGCCCCGTGCCGCCGGCGTTCTCGTTGAGCGAGCCGGGGTTGGCGCTCCCGCGTCCGTGGGGATCGTCGTTCACGATCATGTTCCAGTACTCGGCCGCATAGCCATGGGCGCCGTTCACCAACTCGCCCCGGTAGACGTAGGCACCGCCGAAGCCCGTGGAGAGCCCGACGAAGATGACCGACTCATAGCCCTTGCCGCCGCCGAGGAGCGCCTCGGCGAGGCCGGCGACGTTGGCATCGTTGTTGAGGTGGGCGGGAAGTCCGGTCGCGTCCTCGAAGAACCTCACGATCTCGAAGTTCTGCCAGCCCACGAGGTTCGGCGGGTTCAGCACCGTGCCGGCGCGCATGTCCAGCGGGCCGGGGCTCCCGATGCCGATGCCCCGGAGCTCGTGGCCCGTCTCCCGTTGCCGGAGGATGAAGTCCACGAGGGGCGCGCAGTTCTCCGCCGCCGTCTCGGTGCGGTCGTTGACCGTCTTCATGACCTCGACGATGCGGTAGCCCTCGTCGACGAGCGCCACGCGCAGCTGCGTGCCGCCGATGTCGATGCCGATGCGCTCCATGGCTGCCCCTTCCCGTCAGAGCACGTGCTCCGTGCGGTTGATGATGTCGTCTTGGATGGCTTTGGAGAGGTCGACGAACAACGCCGAGTAGCCGGCGACGCGAACCACGAGGTCCCGGTGGTTCTCGGGATGGGTCTGGGCTTCGAGCAGTGTCGCCCGATCCACCACGTTGAACTGGATGTGCTGGATGCCCAGCTTGGAGAAGGTGCGCAGGTAGGCGGCCAGGTTGCCGAGGCCCCTCTCGCCGGCGAGCGTGGCGGGGGAGAACTTCACGTTCAGGAGGCTTCCGTTGGTGTCGAGCACGTTCTCGAGCTTGCTCACCGACTTCAGGCTCGCCGTGGGCCCGTGGACGTCGCGCCCGGCCATGGGGGAAAGCCCGCCGTCCGCCAGCTGCTCGCCGGCATGGCGACCGTCCGGCGTGGCGCCGACCGCCGCACCCAGCGGCACGTGGGCGCTCACGGTGTAGCTCCCCGGCTGGAACCGGCCGCCTCGGACGTTGCCATAGCGCTCCACCTCATGGCCGTAGTGGCGCAGGAACCGCGCGCCCAGCTCGTCCACCTCGTCGACGTCGTTCCCGTACTTGGGATAGCCCTCGACGAAGCGCCGGCGGAGCGCCTCGTCGCCCTCGCCCCGCCAATCGCGCTCCAGCATCTGGCGCAGCTCGTCCCAAGTGAGGAGCCTCTCATCGAAGACGGCGCGCTTGATCGCATAGAGCGAGTCCGCGAGGTTGGCCGTGCCAACGCCCTGGACGCCGGAGGGGTTGTAGCGGGCCCCGCCACCCGTGATGTCGGCGCCCTTCTCGAGCGAGTCGTGGACAAGCGTCGAAAGGAAGGGCGTCGGGCTCGTCTCGCGGTGGGCGAGGTCGCAGGCGTCGCAGCCGCGCACCATGAGCGCCACGTAGCGGTCGATGGTCCGCTCCACCTCCAGGCAGAGGCCCTCGAAGCTCGCGAAGCCCTCGGGATGGTCGCCCATCGCGATCTCCAGGCAGCGGAGCATGTTGAACATGCTGATGTCGTGGAGCCCGTACATGCGGCCCGGGATCGAGAGCTCCACGCAGCCGACGACGGCGTAGTCCCTCGCATCTTCGAGCGAGACGCCTCGGCGCGCGAAGCTCTCGACGTTCACCTCGTCGTTGAAGCACTGGGGGAGCCCGTCTCCCAGGCGGATGACCTCGGTCGCCTTGCGCAGGAGCACCTCGGGCGTGCCCGCGTGGATGCGGAGCGAGAGGTTCGGCTGGGTGAGCCGCGTGTCCCTCTGGAGGTCGAGCAACAGCTCCGAGAGCTCGTTCGAGGCGTCGCTCCCCCCGGCGTCCACGCCCCCCACCACGAGGTTGTAGCCGATGGGAAAGCCGGCGAAGAAGCGAGCGCTCTCGGTGGAGCGGATGGCGACGATGGTGTTGAACTTCAGGTAGAAGCACTGCAGGAGCTCGCGGATCTCGTCTGCCGAGGCGCCCGAGGCCACCGTCGCCCGGTAATAGGGCAGGAGGTACTGGTCGGCCCGCCCGAGGCTGAGCGAGCTCGCGTTGGACTCGTGCTGGAGCGCCACGGAGAGGAGCCAGACGAGCTGGAGCGCGTCGTAGAGGTCGCGGGCCGGCTCCGTGGCCACATGGGCCAGCACGTCGGCGATGCGCTCGAGCTCCCGTGCGCGCCTCCCGGTCTCGGGTAGCGCGACGGAGGCATGCGGGTCCTCGGGCCGTCGCCCCTCCGCGGCCGACCTGACGATCGCCTCGTAGCGGAGCGCGTAGGCGACCACGGCATCGAGGCAGATCGCCCCCGCGCGGTAGAAGTCGTTCTCCGGATGGGCCTTCGCAAGGGCGCGCACGTCCGAGCGGATGGCGCCGAGGCCCCGCTCGAGCACCTCGGAAAGATCCGCGATGATGTGGCCCTGGCCCTTGTCCGTCTGGGCGACGGCGAAGACGCGGTCGGCCTCGGCTCGCGCCACGTCCTCGTCAAGGTGCGACCGGTACCGATCGTTCAGCGATCGCCCTGCCCAGTAGGGGTAGAGCTCCTCGCGGAAGGTCTCCTTGTCGGCCTCCGAGATCTCGAAGGTGTCCTGGGGGCGCCTGGCGAATTCGTCCAGCTCCTCGAGGATCCAATAGGGGCTCATCTCGGGCGAGAGCACGCCCATCCTCGGGAGCTCGCTGCGGTTGCCCACGAGGAGGTCGAGCCCGTCGATGACGATGCGATGATGCTCCAGCACATGGCGAAAGGCCTTGGCGCGGCGCATCACGGGCGGCTCGCCCTCGGTTTCCCGGTAGCTCTCAGTCCAGAGGAGCGCGCGCTCGAGGGAGACGCGCCGACCGGGCGCGAAGATGCCCTCCTTGATGGCCCGCGTGCGCTCGGTGAGCATGGCGCCTCCCCCCATTCGACCGCCCTCGACCTTAGCACCGGCCGAACCGGTCGCGTCCCGCTGTCCGCCGCGAGCGTCGAACGGCCTGCGGAGCAGGGTCCTCGGCGGCTGCGAATCGGCCACTCGCACGTCAGGGGAATCGAGGGACGCGCTATCCTCTGATCGTGCCGTGTCGAATCGTGTCCCCGAGCGGGGGCCTCGGGGGGGGAGATGGTGACGTACGGGAGCGTTGCGCAGGGCCTATTTCGCCATAGGCGCCTTCATCGGAGATAACCTCGCCTGGCTCGTCCCGCTCTCGATCTTCCCGGGCATCCTCCTGCCGCAGATCTTCGGGCCCCTGAATAACCTGGCGCCGGCCATGTTCGCCTGCATGGCCTTCCAGGGGGCGCTCTCCAACCACCTACGCGACGTCAAGGGCGTCTTCACCAAGCCCGCCCTCCTGGTCATCGCCTACCTCATGAGCCAGTTCGCGTTCCCCGTGCTCGCCTATCTCGGCGCCCATGCGCTCTTCGGAGACGATCCGGCCATCATGAGCGGCATCGTGGCCGTCACTGCGGCGCCTGTGGCCACCACCTGCATGATCTGGACGGGTCTTTACGGCGGCAACGTGGCGCTCGGGCTCACGGCGACGCTCCTCACGTCCTTTCTCGCGCCCTTCACGGTGCCCCTCACGCTCCAGCTCCTCGTGGGCGCCGCCGTGCACATCGATGCGGTGCCCATGATGCTGCAGCTCCTCTTCATGGTGGTGATCCCGGTCATCATCGGCATGGCCATCACCGAGAGGACGGACGGTTGGGGAGAGGACGTGCTCGCGCCCAAGCTGGCGCCCGTGGCCTTCGCCTTCATGCTCATCATCAACATGGCCAACGCCTCGACGCTCGCGGACATCGTCTGGGGAATCGGCCTCACGGACGTCTTCGTCTTCCTCTACATGCTCGGCGTCACCGTCCTCTTCTACCTGCTGGGCCTCGCCATCTCCCTGCTGCTCGGTCTCGATGTCAAGAACCGTGTGGCCATGAGCTTCTCCATCGGCATGAAGAACATCTCGTCGGCATCGACGCTGGCCACCGCCTACCTGCCGGCTGGGGCGAACCTGCCCATTCTGACCGGCCTTCTCTACCAGGCCACCATCGCCGCCGTGATCGGGCAGCGCATCGGCGTGCCCGACACCGAGACCACCGATTACGAAGAGGTGGAGGGCGCCGGCATCAACCTCCAGGATCCCGGCCGCTGAGAGAGGGGAGGGGATCCTCCGCCGCATCTCGCGGACTGCCTCGGCTCGCTCGGCGATGAACTCAAAAGATATGCCAAATGGGCGGGCGCGGGGCGCTAGCATCGCCTTGGCTATGGATGGGGGGATGCAACGTGTTCGAGTGGAAGGAAACGCGCATCGGCTCTCACAACATGTTCGAGGGCTATGACGCGGAGAGCTGCATCGAGGCCTGGGTCGGCCTCACGCCCGAGGAAGAGGACGATCGAGCCGTCAAATGGCACTGGGAGAGCGATGAGGACTCCGACCGCGGGGTCGTCTACATCGACGAGAAGGGCGTGGGCTGGGCGCTGAACGAGGCGATGTCGGTCTGCGAGCGGAGCGCCGAGCTCGAAAGCCAGTCCTGGTCCAACCGCTAGCCCCTCCAGCATCAATTCGCAGAGCGTCCTTCGAGGTAGGCCCTCGGCGCCATCCCGTATCTCGCCCGGAAGGCGCGGTAGAAGTTGGAGCTGTTGCGATAGCCGAGCATCTGGGCCACCTCCTCTATGGATAGCGACGTCTCGCGAAGGAGCGCCACGGCACGCTCCATGCGGTGCTCGGCCACGAGCTCGGTGAAGGTGCGTCCCGTCTCCTTGCGGATAAGGGTCGAGAGGTAGTTCGGGTGGTAGCTGAAGTGGCGGGCCGCTTGGGCGAGGCTGGGCGCGTCCGGTTGCTCGGCCACATAGGCGAGGATCTTCGCCGAGAGCGTCGGCTCCTCGTCGCTGCCCCCGCTCGCCCGGAAGCTCCTGGCCACCTGCATCATGAGCGCGAGCGCCATGGGCTTCAGGATCGCCTGGGTGTCGGGCTTGGGATCGGCGTACTCGATGATCATCTGGTCGAGGAGCGCCCGCACCCGGGAGTCGTCCTCGCCGAAGCAGAGGTGGATCGCCTCGTCGGAGAGCCGATCGGTCTCGGGCTCCAGGAAGAAGCGCAGCATGTGGTCGTCGTAGGCGAGCGTGGGAAGGAACTCGTGAACGAAGGCCTCCCGTTGGATGAGGACGCCGACGACGGTGTAGGGATGCTCGCCCGTCGGGCGGAGCGCGTAGCCGGTGTGGGGCTGGCCGACGTAGCACTCGCCCTCGTGGATGGTGATGAGGTCGTCCGGGGAGCCGGAGAGCGCCTCGTAATCGTTTTGGTAGGCGAAGTTGTAGAAGAAGAACCCGTGACGGTGGAAGTGCTCATGGATCGGCACGTCCTTGAGCACCAAGACCATGACCATCTCGTCGGGCTCGCCGAACCACCGGAAGTACGTCTCGCCGGGAACGCCGGCATCCTCGGGCCGGTAGGTCCAATCGTAGGTGGCGAACCGCTCCGCCAGGATCTCGATCGCCTCGTCGATGGAGAGCGCCATCGGTTCGCCTCTCGTTGGGATTCTTAGAATCAGTCACATTGAAACATAGGAATCGATGGAGACAAGCGAGAACCCAATCGGGAGAATAGGTGCAGGTAGCACCGTCTTTCCAAGGAGGCTTCGGCGATCCTCGACGCCTGATCGATTCGCCTATCCGCAAAACGTCTCCATCCGAAGGGATCCATCGACCATGACCGAACTCGAGAAGCTCGACGCGGGGCTCGAATACGACTTCTGGGACAGGGATGTGAACGCGCGAAAGCTCCGCGCCATCGACCTCTGCGCGGAGCTCAATGCGGCCGACCAGCACGGCAACGGCGTCGTGGAGCCCATCATCCGGCGGCTCTTCGGCTCGTGCGGGAGCGACCCGACGGTGCTCCCGGTCTTCAACTGCGACTACGGGCTGAACATCCATGTGGGGGACGAGTTCCTCGCCAACTACAACGTCACGATCCTCGATATCGCGCCCGTGCGCATGGGCGATCACGTCTGGCTCGGGCCGGGGACGAAGATCATCACCGTGAACCACCCTCTCACGCCCTTGGGGCGCCGGAGGCATCTCGGCATCGCCAAGCCCGTCACCATCGGCGACGACGTCTGGATGGGCGCGAACGTCGTCGTGCTGCCGGGCGTGACCATCGGCGACAACGTGGTCGTCGCCGCCGGCGCCGTCGTCACGAAGGACGTTCCCTCGAACACCCTCGTCGGCGGCGTCCCCGCCAAGAGGATCCGCGACCTCGAGAACGATGTGGAGGGCTAGGAAGCGATGAGCCCGAGACGCGAGGGGCGGATGAAGCCGATCTCTGGCGATTGGTCGCCGCGGTTCGCCATCGACTCCGAGAAGAGCATGGAGGAGGCGGTGGAGCGCTTCGGCCTCCTGCCCTTCCTGGAGAGCGCCTTTCCCGGCTACGGCTACTCGATAGAGGAGATGGCCTCGCCCGACGTGTGGTTCACCGGCGTCGAGGGACCGTGGGAGTGGAAGAATCCGGTCATCGAGGCCACGGGAGCCGCCTACGGCAAGTTCTTCTCGGGGCGCGCCGGCTTCGTCTCGGCAGAGTGGTTCGGCGACCTTGCGAACGTGCGGAACGGCGGCCGCAGCTTCGATGAGCGCTACGCGGAGGGCCAGGCGAGCATCGCATGCCGGCGCATCTTCGATCTCCTGCGCGAGGAGGGGCCGCTCACAACGACCGAGATCCGGCTGAGACTCGACATCGGCCGCAGGGGCAGGGGCGCACGTTCCGGTCTGGAAGCGGCCCTCACGTGGCTCTCGATGCGGTGCTACGTCGTCGTCTGCGGCTACGAGTACAAGATTCGCCGAGATGGCAGGCCCTATGGCTGGCCCGTGGCGCGCCATGCCCTCGCGGAGGACCATTTCGGATCCGATCCTCGGGACGTGGCGAGGAACCGCTCTGGGGATGCATCGAGGGAGTCCCTCATGGCGCACCTCGCGAGCGTGCTCCCGGATGTGCCGGAGGGGAAGCTCGCGAAGGCCATCGACCTCTGACAGCGGCCCATCTCGTACGGAATCGAACGCGCAACGGAGATGAATAGGAGTCCAGAGCATGGCTGCAATGGAGAGACCCCAGATCAAGGCGGCGTTCTTCGACATCGACGGGACGCTCATCCCCTTCGGCCCCAAGGGCAAGAGGAGCGTGCCCAACGACACCGTGGCGGCGCTCATGGCGCTTCGCTCCCAGGGCGTGGCGCTCATCGTCTGCACGGGGCGCTTCGTCCGCTTCGCCAAGATGGTTGAGGAGCACTTCCCCATGGACGGCTACGCCACGCTGAACGGCCAGTACTGCCTCATCGGCGAGGATGACGAGGTGGTGCGCGAGGTGCCGGTGAACGAGGAGGACAAGGCGACGATGCTCGGCCTCCTGCGCGCTGGCGAGATCGTGGGCATCGTGAACTTCTCCGACGAGCTCTTCGTCACGGGGACGCCGGAGAGGCTCGAGGAGGTCCAGGACCGCTGGATCATGACGCCCCACAAGGCGATCGACGAGATCGACACCGATCGGCCCATCTACCAGTTCGTCCTGAACGCCGCCCCCGAGGAGGACGAGCGCATCCAGGCGCTCACGAAGCACCTCATCACCCAGCGCTGGGAGCCCACGGCCGTGGACATCATCCAGGAGGGCGGCGGAAAGCGCCGAGCCATGGAGGCCTACTTCGACTACCTCGGCATCGCGCCCGAGCAGACCATCGCCTTCGGGGACGGCGCGAACGACATCCCCATGCTCGAGACCGCGGGGATCGGCGTCGCCATGGGCAACGCCTCCGACGAGGTGAAGGCCCACGCCGACCATGTGAGCGACGCCTGCGACGCCGGCGGGATCTGGAACGCGCTCGTCGACCTCGGCATCATCGAGGGGGATCGCGTGGTGCGGGAGTCCGTGGGCCAGGCGGGCGGCGTATCCTAGGGAAGATTCCCGCAACCCGCAGCTATCGTGCCGCAAGGAGCCAGCGTGACAGACCTCGGCGAAGCCTTCATCTCATGGATCCTCGAGCAACCGCTTCCCGGGGAGGCCACCCACGGGCGCTCCGACGGGCCCATCGCCGCGACCGTCTCCATCCGAACGGATCGGGCCACGGGGACGGTCAACGTCTACGACCTCGGGCAGTCGACGCCCGACATCGTCGAGTTCCGCATCGTGCGGGCCGGCTACGAGGACGATCCGGCCTTCCATCTGCACTTCGAGCTCCTCGACCTCGCACGGGCCCAGGAGCTCTTCGGCGAGATGCTCGACGTCTTCGTTCGCCTGGAGCATCCCGAGCCCACGAAGGTGCTCCTCTGCTGCTCGGGCGGCCTCACCACGACGATGTTCGCCGATGCCCTCACGCGCACGGCGAAGAGCTTCCATCAGGACTACGTCTTCGAGGCGAAGGGCCTCGAGCGGGCCATCGCCGAGGGCGATGAGGGCTACGCCTGCGTGATGCTCGCCCCTCAGGTGGGCTACCAGCGGGCAGAGGCGGCGGCCGCCTTCCCGGGGATCCCCGTCTTCGAGGTGCCGGCCAAGACCTTCGGCACCTACGATGCCCTCGGGGCCTTCCGCCTCGTCATGGACGCTCTGGAGCGGGTCTTCGAGGAGGACGACACCTCCGAGGACAAGATCGCCATCGAGCCGATCCTGGATCTGGCGCGGGCATCGAACGTGCTCGTCATCCTCCTCGGGCATTTCAGCAGGGAGACGAGGATCGCCTGGCGCCTCTACGAGCGCGATGGCGTGACCAAGAGCGGCCATGTGGTGAAGTGCACGGTCGATTACCGCGACGTGGAGGAGCTCATCGCGGGCCTCGCGTGCGATGAGGTCGATGTGAGGGAGCTCGATGCCATCGGCATCTCGGTGCCGGGGATCGTCGAGGGCGGCGTGGCGACCCTTCCCTGGGCCCACAAGCAGGAGTACGACCTCGCCGCCGCGATCCGTGAGCGCTTCGGCGTGCCCGCCTTCGTCGAGAACGATGCCAACGCCGCGTGCGTGGGCTGCTACGTATCGCAGGACGAGTACGCGGACGTGTCGCTCCTCGTCCAGCACGCGGGCCATCTCGTGGGCGGCGCGGGAACCATCGTCGGTGGTCGGCTCGTCAAGGGCAGGCGGGGTTACGCCGGCGAGATAAAGGCCATCCAGCAGTTCTACGGGCTCCCGACCGACGAAGAGGAGGTTCGCTGGAGCCCCGAGGCCATGCTCAAGATCGCGGCCGCCCACGTCGTGGCCGTCTCGTCGCTCGTGGCCCCCGAGGCCTGCTTCATCGCCATGGAGATGGTGCCCGACATGGAGGCGCTCCGCTCCGAGGTGGAGAGGCACATGCCGTCCGCCTACGTGCCGGAGCTCATCCAGGTGACCCATGAGAGGGAGCGCACGTTCCTCGGCACGTTCGTCCTCGCCCTGATGGGGATGGAGGAGTAGCCGAAAGCGCGGGAGCGGCGTACGGGTCTTCAGGCGATGCCTCGCAGCGAGCGGCGATCGCGTCCGCTCCGCTCGGCAAATCCATTCGATTCATGTATGGAACCATATGTTGAATGAGCATTTAACATATGCTTCCAGCGGTTCTAGAGTCTTCTCGAGGCATCGGGACGACCCAAAGGACTTGCCATGACGCTCATCCAGGACCAGACCTTCGAGGGCGAGCGCGCCCTCTACCAAAGCGATGGCGTGCGCATCGAGCGCTGCGTCTTCAACGATGGCGAATCGCCGCTCAAGGAATCCCGCGGCATCGAGGTCGCGGATTCCGTCTTCCGCTGGCGCTATCCGCTCTGGTACTGCGCTGACGTGACGGTGGAAGGGTCGCTTTGGCTCGACACCTGCCGGGCCCCGATCTGGTACACGGACGGCCTCACCATCGCCAACGGCTCCTTCCAGGCGCCCAAGGGCATCCGTCGCTGCCAGAACGTCGTCATCCGCGATACGAACTTCCCCAACGCCCAGGAGACGCTCTGGAACTGCTCGGATGTGACGGCCAGCCATATCAGCGTGAACGGCGACTACTTCGCCAAGGATTGCGAGAACGTCCATATCGACGGACTCGACCTCACCGGGAAGTACCCCTTCGACGGTTGCCGCCATGTGGTGGTGGAGAACGCCCGCATGGTCACGAAGGACGCCTTCTGGAACTGCGAGGACGTGGTGGTGCGGAACTCCCTCATCTCAGGCGAGTACCTTGGCTGGAACACGCGGAACCTCACCCTCGAGCACTGCACCGTCGAGAGCCTCCAGGGGCTCTGCTACATCGAGGGGCTCACGCTCGTGGACTGCCGGCTCGTGAACACGACCCTCGCCTTCGAGCGCTGCCACGGCATCGATGCCGAGGTGATGGGCTCCGTGGATTCCATCGCCAACCCCGGTTCGGGCACGATCCGCGTGGGCGGCGTGGGCGAGCTCATCCAGGACGACCCCCAGATCGATGCCAGCCGGGTGGAGATCGTCGTGGTCGGCGATGCGGCCTGTGGGAAGGCCGATGGGAAGGCGGGCGATGCCCAGCGCCTGGCCCTTGTAGGATAGGGGAGAGACGGCGCGTCGCCTGCGCCGAGGGCTCCGACGCGGAGCCGGCACGCGAGAGAGGAATGACCATGGCCAAGCTCGGATTCGGACTCATGCGACTGCCCCAGACCGACCCCGCCGATGCCGCGGCCGTCGACGTGCCGCAGGTGGAGGCCATGGTGGATCGCTTCTTGGAGGCCGGCTTCACCTACTTCGACACGGCATGGATGTACAACGGCTTCGCGAGCGAGCGCGTGGCCAAGGAGGCGATCGTCGAGCGTCACCCGCGCGATAGCTTCACCCTGGCCACGAAGCTCCATGCCGGGTTCTTCGACTCCTTCGAAGACCGCGACAAGGTCTTCGACGAGCAGCTGGAGAAGACCGGCGCCGGCTACTTCGACTACTACCTCCTCCACGGCGTCGAGGCCGCGATGTACCCCAAGTACGAGGAGTTCAAGGTCTTCGACTGGGTGCTCGAGAAGAAGGCCCAGGGGCTCGTGCGCCACGCGGGCTTCTCGTTCCACGACACTCCGGAGCTCCTGGACCAGATCCTCACCATCCATCCCGAGATGGAGTTCGTGCAGCTGCAGCTGAACTACCTCGACTGGGAGAGCCCGTGGGTTCACTCCCGCGAGGTCTACGAGGTCGCGCGCGCCCACGGCAAGCCCATCATCGTCATGGAGCCCGTGAAGGGAGGGACGCTCGCCAACGTGCCTGCCGAGGTGGAGGCGCTCTTCCGCGCCCATGATCCGTCCATGAGCCCCGCGAGCTGGGCCATACGCTTCGCTGCGAGCCTCGAGGGCGTCGAGGTGGTGCTCAGCGGCATGTCGAACCTCGAGCAGATGGAGGACAACCTCTCCTTCATGGAGCGCTTCACGCCCCTCACCGAGGATGAGAGGGAGATGTGCTTCGAGGCGGCGCGGATCATCAACGACCAGACGGCCATCCCCTGCACGGCCTGCCACTACTGCACCGAGGGCTGTCCCATGCAGATCGCGATCCCCGAGTACTTCTCGCTCTACAACGAGGACATGCGCGAGGATCTGGATCAGAAGGGCTGGACGGTGAACTTCACCAACTACGAGATCGTGGCCCAAAACGCCGGCAAGGCCTCGGACTGCATCGCCTGCGGCCAGTGCGAGAGCGTCTGCCCCCAGCACCTGCCCATCATCGAGGACCTGCAGCTGGTGGCCGAGCACTTCGAATAGGCCGCCCGAGCAAAGGGCGCAGCCGCCGCTCAGCCCTCCGGCCGCTTCGCATCACTCGCAACCGAACCGCCCCGCCGCATGTGGGGCGGCTCGACGAGCTCGCCTTCGCCGGGAAGCGCCTCGATGGTGGGATCCTCGCCTCCCCAGAGCCCCTCGAAGCTCTCGCTTCCGTCGTAGAAGCGGTAGCTGATGTGGTAGGCGTCGCAGAAGGGCACGTCCCTCGAGTGTCCGCAGCGGCAGAGGGCGTAGCGGTTCCGCACCTCGTACTCGAAGCCGTCGGCGCCGATGAGCGGGATGCCCCCGCGCACGAAGAGGGGTCCGCTCGCCCTCTCCTCCACATCCTCCAGGATGACGATGCCCGGTTCGAACCCCTGCTCGTAGGGCTCGCCCGTCAGGCGGTCGAAGCTGGTGAGGCGCCCCGTGGGGCACTCCCAGGCGGCTGCGATGGCGCTCCTCTCGGTGCGCTCGTCCGCCGCGCGCTCGGTGAGCGTCCACACCTCGGAGCCCAGCCGATGGCAGAAGCGGGCGTAGGCGCAGCGATCGTCATCCAGGAGCGCGAGCCTGGGGCCGCTGTAGCGCTCGGCGCGCTCGGCATAGGGCTCGCGGGAGGCCGTCTCCTCGCCCGTGAAGCCGATGGCGGCGTGGGTGCCGTCGCAGAAGGGCATGGCCTTGGAGCGCCCGCAGCGGCAGAGCAGGTAGCCGTCCCTGCCTTCGGTGGCGTAGTCGCGCACCCGGCGGTATTGCATGGGGTAGCGCCCGTGGGTGGAGACGATGGCGTCCTCGCTGAGGGGCACGTGGCCCTCCACCTTGTAGGGGCCGCCCTCGATGATGGTGATGCGGGGTCCGCTCGCCATGTTCGCTCCCTTCCCGTGCGGAGCGCGCTGCCGTCTCGGTTCATGATGAACCAAATGGGACCGACCGTCATAATGACGCTACGTCAGCAATCTATACGGAAGCGGAGGGCGAATGGGCGACATCAGGGAGTCCGTGGCGTACAGCGAGAAGGGACAGGCCATGCCGGCCGTCGTGAGGCAGGTGGGGCCCGAGGCCTTCGGGCCGATCGACCGTACCGAGGTGCGCTGGCTCGGGAGCGCGAGCCTCATGGTGAACAGCCGCGGCACGACCATCCTCATCGATCCTCTGCTCGAGGGCTTCGACATGCCGCTCCTCTTCGAGCCGCCGCTCGCGGTCGCGGACGTGCCCCATGTGGACGCCATCCTCATCACCCACATCGACAACGACCATTTCTCGCGGGACACCTGCGGAGACCTCAAGGGCGTCTGCGACGTCTTCCACGCCCCGCAGTACGTGGCCGAGGTCATGCGAGAGGAGGGCCTCGACGCCGTCGGCCACGACATCGGCGAGGCCTTCGCCGTGGGCGATCTCCGGGTGACCCTCACGCCGGCCGAGCACAACTGGCAGAACGAGGTGGCCAAGTGGGCCTATCGCGAATGGAAGCTCGAGGATTACTGCGGCTTCTGGGTCGAGACGCCCGACGGCACCGTATGGACCCCCGGCGACTCGCGGCTCTTGCCCGAGCAGCTGGCCATGCCCTCCCAGCCCGACCTCATCTTCATGGACTTCGCCGACAACGGTTGGCACATCACTTTCGACGGCGCGGTCGAGCTCGCGAACGCCTATCCCGAGGCCGAGCTCGTCCTCATCCACTGGGGTTCCGTCGATGCGCCGGATTGGAACACCTTTAACGGCGATCCGGTGAAGCTCGCCGGGGCGGTGGTCAACGCCGGGCGCGTCCATGCGCTGGCGCCGGGCGAGGCGCTCGCTTTGGATTCGAATCCTGATGGCGATTCCGTTGCGATATGACACAATGTCGCTTATCTAGCGGAGAGAGAGCGAGGAGCAGACCATGATGACCAAGGACGAGTTCCAGAAGACGATCATCTTCCCCATCGGCGAGCCCAACCCCTTCGGCGAGTACTTCGACGGGCAGAGCTACCTCGCCCGGCTCTCGGAGGAGCAGGTGGGCATCGCCAACGTGACCTTCGAGCCGGGCTGCCGCAACCATTGGCATATCCACCACGCCGATACCGGCGGCGGCCAGATCCTCGTCTGCGTCGGCGGCCGCGGCTACTACCAGGCCGAGGGGGAGGACGCGATCGCCATGGGCCCGGGCGACGTCGTCAACATCCCGCCCGAGGTCAAGCATTGGCATGGCGCCTCGCCCACCAGCTGGTTCGCGCATCTCTCCGTCGAGGTGCCGGGCGAGAACTTCTCCACCGAGTGGTTGGAGCCCGTGGACGCCGAGTCCTACGAGTCGCTCGCCTAACCCAAGCGGAAGGATCTACTCGGCCCCATCGCCTTCCTGCTCGCGGCGCAGCTCCTCGCGGGTGTCGAACGCCTCACGGCGCCGTTCGAGCTTCGCGGCCGCCTTGGCCACGTGCTCGGCGGCGTCGAAGGTCTCGCTCGCCACGAATCCCATGCCCTTGCCCACCTCGGCGCCGATCTTCTCGGCCGTCTTCACCTGGCGCTGGTGGCGACGGTGCTTCATCTGGCGCTCCGTGACCCATTCGCCCGTCTTTCGGTCGTAGATCTGGCCCTCGTGCTCCTGCTCGGGGCTCTGCTCCAGCTCGTCGTCGTATGCCATGGCGAATCCTTCCTCGATGGATCCCGCGATCGCTCATGGGGAAGATGCCCAACCGGGCCCATTCGTAGGCTCGGGTCGACGAACGCCCACATCCGCCGCACTCGTCGGGGCAGCGCCTTGCTTGGGAGTAGGCGAAGGGACGCCTCGCGGCGCAGCCGGCTCCGCGCTCTCTGCTAGCGCACGAAGTTCGTCATGACGGGATCGTGCGGGGCGGGATCGGGAACGCCCGCGGCCCGCCCGGCCTCGATGCAGCGAAGGAGCCAGGCGAGGTTCCGGGCGAGCTGGCGCATGATGGCCATACCCTCCTCGTCGGCCTCGACCTCACCGGGCGCGCGTCCGAAGGCATCGTTCCAGTAGCGGTTGCCCACGACGGGCATATCCATGATGGTGGGGTACTTGTTCAGCACGTCGAAGCTGGCGACGGTGCCCGCCCGTCGCGCGACGGCGATGGCCGCATAGGGCTTGGTGCGGAAGATCGCCGAGTCGGCCGAATAGAAGAATCGGTCGAGGCAGGCGAGGAGCGCGCCGTTGGGGTGCGCGTAGTAGACGGGCGTGCCCACGACGAGCGCGTCGGCGGAGGCCATCCGCTCCTTCAGGCCCTCCACCAGCTCGTCGCCCACGATGCAGTGGTGGCCGTTTCGGCTGCAGGCGCCGCAGCCCATGCAGCCGGCGATGGGATCGCGGCCGATGCTCGCGATCTCGCTCGTCACGCCGAGGGCCTCGAGCTCGGACGCCACCGTCTGGAGCAAGCGCATGGTGTTTCCGCGGGGCTTGGGGCTGCCGCAGATCATGAGAACGTGCATGGGAGCTCCTCTCATCGCGATTCCCCTCGATGATGAGCCATCTGGACGAACCGTGCACAGATGACGTCGCAGCGCTGAGGCGAAGGGCTTCGAGGGAGGGCGTCGTCGGCTCGACGGCCACCATCGATTCGGTGCTCCTGAGCGGCATGAGGGTCGTGCCCGGGCGTCGAAGCCTGTACCATAGGTGACGTAACGTCGGCAATCTATCCGCAGATATGCATCGGAATGGAGTGGAGGGGCATCCCCATGGCTGATCTGACGAGGGACAAGATCCTGTCGCGCAGGGGCTTCTTCGGAATCTCGGCCCTTGCCGGCACGTTCATGCTCGCAGGGTGCGGGGCGTCTGGCGCTTCGATGGGCTCGGCGGACGGCGCCGAGGCGACGGCCGAGACCGCCGAAGGATCCAGCGGCGAAGCGGCGGGTGCCGAGACCTCGCCCGCGAGCCCCGTCCTCGTCGCCTACTACTCGGCGACGGGCAATACGAAGAGGGTGGCCGAGGACATCGCCTCCGACCTCGGGGCGGACCTCTTCGAGATCGAACCGGTCAAGCCCTACACCGAGGAGGAGCTCGACTGGACCGATGACTCGTCGCGAGTGAACGCCGAGCACGATGACTCGTCCCAGCGGGATGTGGAGCTCGTGCAGGAGACGCCGGATGGCTTCAGCGCCTACACGACCGTCTTCGTCGGCTATCCCATCTGGTGGGGAGGCGCCGCCTGGCCGGTGGATCGCTTCGTCACCGGCAACGACTTCAACGGCAAGACCGTCTATCCCTTCTGCACCTCGGCGAGCTCGGGCATCGGCACGAGCGCCGCCGACCTCGCCGAGATGTGCGGCACCGGCGAATGGCAGGAGGGAAGGCGCTTCCCAAGCTCGGCCACAGCCGACGAGGTCAAGGAGTGGGTCGACGCCCTCGGCATCGAGGCGTAGCGGGGCGAGCCGGCAGAGCCCTGCCGGGACGGAAGGCGCCTCGCTGCGACCGGCATCGGATCCCATCGCTCGAGCGCATGCCGCCGGCAGATCTCCGGGCGGCCCCTATGCGCGCCCCGGCGAGAAGAGGGCCACGCATTCCACGTGGTAGCTCTGGGGGAAGAGGTCGATGGGCGTCACGGAGCCGAGGCGCCAGCGACCGCGCTCCTCGAGCCGCCTGACGTCTCGCGCGAGGGTCTGCGGATCGCAGGACACGTAGGCGAAGCGCTGGGCACGGGTCTCGGAGAGGCCCGCGACGGCGTCTTTTGAGAGCCCGGCCCTCGGCGGGTCGCAGACGATGAGGTCGGTGGGGCCCTCCGGCATCTCCCTGGCGGCGTCACCGCCCGTGGCCTCGACGTTCTCCAGGCCGGCGCGCTCGAGGTTCGCCCTGAGATCGCGCACGGCGGGACCGTAGGATTCCACGGCCTCAACCCAGCCGAGGCGCCGGGCGAGCGGGAGCGTGAAGGTGCCGGCGCCCGAGTAGAGGTCCCAGGCCTCGAGCGCCGAGAGACCATCCGCTTCCGAGGCGAGGCCCTCGGCCGCTTCGACCACGCGGCGCACCAGCTCCTCGGCCCCTTTGGCGTTCACCTGGAAGAACGAGGGCGCGGAGACGGCCATCGCATGATCGTCCAGGCGCTCCCGCCAGCGCGACCTCCCGCCGAGCACCTCGAATCCCGCGAGCCTGCGCGCCTTCTCGGGCCCCTTGAGCATGACGCGGACGACGCCCGTGGCCTTGGCGCCCTCGGCGATGACCTTGGCGGCGAGGGCGCGCGGGAAGCGAGACGGGCGCGTCCAGAGGGAGACCTCCACATCGCCCGTGGTCTCGGAGGCGCGGATGCCCACGCGAAAGATCCCCAGGCCCTTGCCGTGGGCCAGGTACGAGACGGCGCCCGCCACCTGCTTGGGCAGACGCGCGAAGCGCTTCGGCAAGAGCGGGCAGGCATCGATGGCGACGATGCCGGATCCCCTCGCGCCATGGAAGCCGAGCCGCTCGCGATCGCCCGTTGCGGCCACGGCAAGCTCCACCTTGTTCCGGTAGCCCCAGGGCCCGCTCGGCGAGACGGTGCTCGCGAGGAGTCCGGCGACGCGTTCAGCACCGAGCCCGGCCGTCCTCGCGAGGGCGGCCTCGACGTTCGCCCGCTTGGCCTTCGCCTGAGCTGAGTAGTCGAGGAAGCCCCACGGGCAGCCCCCGCAGATGCCCACGTAGGGGCAGGGAGGTTCGACCCGCGAGGGCGAGGGCTCAAGGACCTTGGTCGCCCGGGCCCTGTCGAAGCGCCTGCCCGTATGCGTGACCTCGGCCTCGACGACGTCACCCGCCACGGCCCCCTCGACGAGGACCGTCTTGCCATCGGCCTCGCGGGCGATGGCCTCGGGCCCGTAGGCCATGGATTCGATGGTGAGGCGCATGGGACTCCAACGATGGACGGGCGGGCTCCGGCCATTGTAGGGCCGGCGGGCGGAGTCGGCTCGTCGACGGGGGCGGTTCCGTGCCCAGGTCCCTGGCGGACTTCCCCGGCTTCCGAGCCCCGGATCGCAGGGCTCAGGTAGGCTAGGGGCTGGAACGTGTCCGCCATCGCCTACGGAAGGGAGCTGCCATGGCCGAACCGAATCGCGCGCAGAGCCCCATCCGCGTGGAGAGCGAGATCGGAAAGCTCGAGAAGGTGCTCGTCCACCGGCCGGGGGAGGAGCTCGACAACCTCCCGCCCGAAGACCTGCGGCGCCTGCTCTTCGACGACGTGCCCTTCCTCGAGGTGGCGCGACAGGAGCACGACGCCTTCGCCGAGGTGCTCCGAAACGAGGGCGTCGAGGTCTGCTATCTCGAGAGGCTCGTGGCGGAGGCATTGGACGCCCATCCGGGGCTCCGGGAGGTCTTCGTGGACCAGTGGCTCGCCGAGAGCGGCGTCGCCGGCCTCGAGGCTCCGCAGCTCATCCGCGACTATCTCCTCTCCATCGAGGACACCCAAGCGCTCGTGGAGAAGACCATGGCGGGCGTGACCAAGGAGGACGTTGAGATCCCCAAGGGGGCGACCCACACCCTGGCCGCCATCCTCGGCACCGTCGCCGACACCGAGTCGAACCTGCTCGTCGACCCCATGCCGAGCCTCTACTTCACCCGCGATCCCTTCGCCTGCGTGGGGCAGGGGGTCATGATCGACCGAATGCGCTTCAGCATCCGGCGCCGGGAGACCATCTACGCCGAGTACCTCTTCACCTACCACCCGGACTACGCCAGAGTGCCCCGCTGGTACGACCGGAGCGACGCCTACTTCGTGGAGGGCGGCGACGTTCTCGTACTCGACGCCTCGACGCTCGCGATCGGCGTCTCGCAGAGGACGGAGGCCTCGGCCGTCGACCTCCTCTGCCAGCGGCTCTTCTGGGGCGAGACGGAGTCGCCCGTGCGCTCGATCTACGCCTTCGACATCCCCGACACCCGGGCCTTCATGCATCTCGATACGGTCTTCACCCAGGTGGACGTCGATGCCTTCACGATCCACCCGGCCATTCTCGGCGCCCTCACGGTCTACCAGATGACGCCGGGGCGCGCGAGGGGGGACGTGCGCATCGTCGAGCACACGGGAAAGCTCGAGGAGATCCTCGCCTCCATCATGGGGCTCGATTCGGTTCGGCTCATCCCCTGCGGGAACGGAGACTCCATCGCCGCCTCGCGGGAGCAGTGGTCGGACGGCTCCAACACCCTCGCCGTGGCGCCGGGGCGCGTGGTGGTCTACCAGCGAAACGTCCTCACCAACGAGGCGCTCGCCGATGCCGGGGCCGAGCTTCTCGTGGTGCCCTCGGCCGAGCTCTCGCGAGGCCGGGGCGGCCCTCGCTGCATGTCCATGCCCTTCGCGCGCGATCCCATCGGCGCCTGATCCCGTTCGCTTCCCTTCAGATCCCATCGGAAAGGAGCCGCCCATGGCCCCCGTGAACCTCTCCGGCAGGAGCTTCCTCACCCTCCTCGACTTCACGCCGGAGGAGATCCTCTTCCTCATCGACTCGTCGGCGCGCTTCAAGGCGCTCAAGCGCGCGAGGACCCCCCATCGCTGGCTCGAGGGGCTCGACGTCGCCCTCGTCTTCGAGAAGACCTCCACGCGCACCCGCTCATCCTTCGAGGTGGCGGCCGCCGACCTCGGCATGGGCTCGACGACGCTCGATCCCGGCTCCTCCCAGATGGGAGCCAAGGAGTCGGTGGAGGACACGGCGCGGGTGCTGGGCCGCATCTTCGATGGCATCTGCTACCGCGGCTTCGCCCAGGCCACGGTGGAGAAGATGGCCGAGGTCTCGGGCGTGCCGGTGTGGAACGCCCTCACCGACGACTTCCATCCCACCCAGATGATCGCCGACTTCCTCACGGTGCGGGAGGCCTTCGGCAGGCTCCAGGGCCTGAAGCTCGTCTTCATGGGGGACGCGCGCAACAACGTGGCGAACTCCCTCATGGTGGCCTCGGCCAAGCTCGGCCTCGACTACGTCGCCTGCGGCCCCGCGGCGCTCGCACCGGCGGCGGGGCTCGTAAAGACCTGCCGCGCCATCGCCTCCGAGACGGGCTCCTCCATCGAGCTCACGGAGGACGTGGCCGCGGCCACCCGCGAGGCCGACGTCATCTACACCGACATCTGGCTCTCGATGGGCGAGCCCGCCGAGCTCTGGGGCGAGCGCATCCGGCTCCTCGAGCCCTATCGCGTGACGAGCGAGGTCATGGGCAATGCGAGCGCGGACGCGATCTTCCTCCACTGCCTGCCCTCGTTCCACGATCGCGAGACGAAGGTGGGAGAGGAGATCTACGAGCGCTTCGGCCTCACTGAGATGGAGGTGGCGGACGAGGTCTTCAGGGGCCCCCGGAGCCGCGTCTTCGACGAGGCCGAGAACCGCATGCACAGCATCAAGGCCGTCATGTACGAGACGCTGAGATAACGCGCCGACTTCGCCTGTCGTCTCTGCACGACAGGCTCTAACCGGGACGGAGAGGGCTTCCGCGGTGCCCCAGATCGACGGGATCTCAAGGCCGAAGCGCACTGAGGTACGTGAGGTCCCGAGATCGTGGCGAGATGGGGTGCGACGGAGGGCCGCAGCGACGATCAGTAGACCATGCCCATAGCCTCGAGAACCTGGCCGAGTGTCTCGTCGGCCACCCGGTTGGCCTTCGCGTTGCCCTCGTGGAGGACGTCCCTCACGTAGTCCATGTCGCGCTCGAGTTCGGCCCTGCGCTCGCGGATCGGGGCGAAGAAGGCGTTCACCGCTTCGGTCACATAGGCCTTGAGGGCGCCCGCGCCGGCGTCGCCGATCTCGTCGGCGATCTCCTCGGGACTGCGCCCCGAGCAGATGGCGGCGGTCGTGAGGAGCGCCGAGACGCCGGGCCGGTTCTCCGGGTCGAAGGTGATCTTCCGCTCGCTGTCGGTCCTGGACTTCCTGATGAGCTTCGCCGTCTCCTCGGCCGTCATGGAGATGTCGATGGCGTTGCCGTAGGACTTCGACATCTTGCGTCCGTCGAGGCCGGGGAGGAGCTTCACGTCGGAGAGGAGCGCCACAGGCTCCGGGAAGACCTCGCCGAATCGCCGATTGAAGCGGTGGGCGATCTGGCGGGTCTGCTCGATGTGGGGGAGCTGGTCCATGCCGACGGGCACGAGCGTGCCCTTGCAGAAGAGGATGTCGCAGGCCTGGTGCACGGGGTAGGTGAGCAAGAGCCCGGTGAGGGCGTGGCCCGAGGCCTCCTGCTCGCTCTTGACGGTGGGGTTCCTCAGGAGCTCCGCTTCGGTGACGAGCGAGAGGAAGGGCAGCATGAGCTGGTTCAGCGCCGGCACCTGGGAATGGGCGAATATGGTGGTCTTGGCCGGATCGATGCCGATGGCGAGGTAGTCGAGCACCATGTTGCAGGTGTTCTCGCGGATGTGCTCCGTGGTGTCGCGATCGGTGATCACCTGGTAGTCGGCGACGAGGATGTAGCAGGTGGCGCCCATGTCCTGGAGCTCCACGCGCTGGGCCTCGGTGCCGAAGTAATGGCCGAGATGCAAGCGGCCCGTAGGGCGATCGCCGGAGAGCATGACGTGCCTCTCGGGATGCTCCCGGAGGTCCCTCCAGGCCTCGTCCGAGCGACGCTGGGCCTCTTGGAAGCTGCCTTCGTTGGGCATGGGGACCTCCTCGACCTAAGGCTCCACGATGACTTTCGAAACGAATCCCCATGGTAGCGCTTGCCCGTGCATCGCAACCCTCATGTTGAGGGGAGGGACGAGCCTCAAGTTCAGCCGAGGGTTGCGACCGTTCGCCGAACGGGGCGCGGCTCTTCGCGACCCGGCTCGCCTCGCCACAAGGGAAAGAGCCTGCCGCTCGCCGATGCCCCAACATGTTGGGGTGGGGGACGGGCGAGCGGCCGATGCCGGGCGGGATTCGCGGAACGGGCCCTCTACGCTGCGGCTCTTGCGCGTGCGTGGCGGGCGGAGGCTTCGCGCGGGGCTGGTGACGGGGGCTCTACCAGCACTTCAGGCTTGCCGCTCAAGGAATTGACAGCCACAAGATGTTGTGGGAACGTTGGTTCTGTTGCGCAATCGGTTGTTATCCGACCGGTCTTGAGGCACCACAACGGGGAATGAAAATCAAGACTGCAATCGGCCAGATTCAACCCCTAGCATGCCACTGGGAACGGGACATCGCGCACCCATGGCATCCCGACGCGGATGCCGCAGACACAACGCGCTCATACGGGCCACGACGACGTGCGGACGCCGCGCACAGGGAGGATCGAGGGTCATGAAGATCATCAAGCGCAACGGTTCCGAGGTCACCTTCGATGCGCAGAAGATCATCGATGCCGTGGGCAAGGCCAACGACACCGTGGCCCTCTCCGAGCGCCTCCCCGAGGATTACGTCGACGACATCGCCACCGCCGTCGAGGCCGAGTGCGCCGCCTGCGGCCATACCGCCACGGTGGAGGAGATCCAGGACATGGTCGAGGATCAGATCATGGCCAAGGGGCACTTCGCGGTGGCCCGCAACTACATCACCTATCGCTACGTCCAGAACCTCAAGCGCCAGTCCAACACCACGGACGACCGCATCATCTCCCTCATCGACTGCAACAACGAGGACGTCAAGCAGGAGAACTCGAACAAGAACCCCACCGTGAACTCGGTGCAGCGCGACTATATGGCGGGCGAGGTCTCCAAGGACCTGGCCATGCGCCTCCTCCTCCCGCAAGAGGTCGTCGATGCCCACAACGACGGCATCCTCCACTTCCATGACGCCGATTACTACGCGCAGCGCATGCACAACTGCGACCTCGTGAACCTCGAGGACATGCTGCAGAACGGCACCGTCATCTCCGGCACCCTCATCGAGAAGCCCCACTCCTTCTCGACGGCCTGCAACATCGCCACGCAGATCATCGCCCAGGTGGCCTCCAACCAGTACGGCGGCCAGTCCATCTCGCTCACGCACCTCGCGCCCTTCGTCGACGTCTCGCGCCAGCGCATCCGCGCCGAGGTGGCCCGCGAGTTCGAGGAGCTCGGCCTCGAGGTGGCGGAAGAGAAGCAGGACCGCATCGTCGAGGAGCGGCTCCTGAACGAGATCCGCAAGGGCGTGCAGACCATCCAGTACCAGGTGGTCACCCTCATGACCACCAACGGTCAGGCGCCCTTCCTCTCCGTCTTCATGTACGTCGGCGAGGCGCGCGACGAGCGGGAGAGGCACGACCTCGCCCTCATCATCGAGGAGACGCTCCGCCAACGCTACGAGGGGGTCAAGAACGAGGCCGGCGTCTGGATCACCCCCGCCTTCCCCAAGCTCATCTACGTCCTCGAGGAGGACAACATCGAGCCGGGCCAGCCCTACTACTACCTCACCAAGCTCGCCGCCAAGTGCACCGCCAAGCGCATGGTGCCCGATTACATCTCCGAGAAGATCATGCGCGAGCTCAAGCTCTCAAAGGGCGAGGAGCCGGGAGAGGGCGACGTCTACACCTGCATGGGCTGCCGGAGCTTCCTCACCCCCGACCGCTCGGGCAACGGCTACGGCAACATCGCCAACGCCGGCAACTACGAGCCGGGCAAGCCCAAGTACTACGGTCGCTTCAACCAGGGCGTCGTCACCATCAACCTGCCCGACGTGGCTCTCTCCTCCGGCGGCGACATGGACGAGTTCTGGAAGATCTTCGACGAGCGCCTGGAGCTCTGCTACCGCGCCCTCATGTGCCGCCACGAGCGGCTCTCCGGCACGCTCTCCGACGCCGCGCCCATCCTCTGGCAGTACGGGGCCCTGGCGCGCCTCGAGAAGGGCGAGACCATCGACAGGCTCCTCCACAGCGGCTACTCCACCATCAGCCTCGGCTTCGCCGGCCTCTACGAGTGCGTGCGCTACATGACCGGCCACTCGCACACCGATCGCGAGGCCACGGACTTCGCCCTCGCCGTCATGCAGAAGATGAACGACAAGTGCGCCGAATGGAAGGCCAAGGAGGACATCGACTTCTCGCTCTACGGCACGCCGCTGGAGTCCACGACCTACAAGTTCGCCAAGTGCCTCCAGCGCCGCTTCGGCATCGTGCCCGGCGTCACCGACCACGGCTACATCACCAACAGCTACCACGTCCACGTGAGCGAGCAGATCGACGCCTTCACGAAGCTCAAGTTCGAGAGCGAGTTCCAGCAGCTCTCGCCCGGCGGCGCCATCTCCTACGTCGAGGTGCCCGACATGCAGGACAACCTCGAGGCCGTGATGAGCGTGCTGCGCTTCATCTACGACAACATCATGTACGCGGAGCTCAACACCAAGAGCGACTACTGCCAGGCGTGCGGCTTCGACGGCGAGATCCAGATCGTCGAGGACGACGGCAAGCTCGTGTGGGAGTGCCCGCACTGCGGGAACCGCGACCAGGCCAAGCTGAACGTGGCGCGCCGCACCTGCGGCTACATCGGCACGCAGTTCTGGAACCAGGGCCGCACCGAGGAGATCCGCGACCGGGTGCTGCACCTCTAGGATCCCCTGCACGTACGGCCGGTCGCCCAACCACGCGCGATGAGGTTGGGCGACCGGCCCCATTCGGGGCCGATGGGCACGGCGGATTGGCCGCCATCGCGCCGTCTGTCGGAGTGCGGGCCGGGACGCGACCGAGCGGGAGATGAACCATGCATTACGCCGAGATCAAGCGCTGCGACATCGCCAACGGCACGGGAGTGCGCACGAGCCTCTTCGTGAGCGGCTGCCGGAGGCGCTGCCCCGGGTGCTTCAACCTGGTGGCCTGGGACTTCGACTATGGCTACGACTTCGACGAGGCCGTCCAGGACGAGCTCATCGAGTCCCTGCGCCCGAGCTATATCGCCGGGCTCTCGCTTCTGGGCGGCGAGCCCCTCGAGCCCGAGAACCAGGAGGCGCTCCTGCCCTTCCTCCGGCGCTTCAAGAAAGAGCTCCCGGAGAAGGACCTTTGGGTCTTCTCGGGCTTCACCTGGGAGGAGCTCCAAGCGGGGGAGGCCGGGCCCCTCACGGGCGACGTCCTCTCCCTTGTGGACGTGCTCGTGGACGGCCCGTACGTGGACGAGCTCCACGACATCACGCTCCGCTTCCATGGCTCCTCGAACCAGCGCGTCATCGACGTGCCCTCCTCCCTGGCCGCGGGCGAGGTCGTGGAATGGCAGGACGATCCCGTCTTCGCCACGCGCGGTGCCGACAGCTGGGTGGGCTCCCATGACCTGCCGACCCATTCGAAGATGGCCGCGGCGAAGGGCTAGCGATCATGGCGGGAGATGACGGGCGGCGCCGAGCTTCGGCAGTCGCGGACGGAGAGGTCCTCGCCGAGAAGCGCGCGGCGCTCGAGGATCGGGTCGCCGAACTCGGGGCATCCGGTCGCTTGGCGGTGGCGTTCTCGGCGGGCGTGGACTCCACGCTCCTTTTGGCCGTCGCCCATGACGTGCTGGGCGCAGGGGCGCTCGCCCTCACCGTGGCCTCGCCGTTCGTTCCCGTCTCGGACGTCGACGAAGCCCGGGACTTCTGCCGTGGGCGCGGGATCGAGTCCGTCGTCATCGACTTCGATCCGCTCTCCATGGAGGCGATCGAGAGCAACCCGCGGGATCGCTGCTACCTCTGCAAGCGCGAGATCATGGGGAGGGTGAGGGCCGCCGCCGCAGAGCATGGCGCCACCGCCTTCGCCGACGGCACGAATGCGGACGATATCTCGGGAGCCGTTGATCGCCCGGGTTTGAGGGCGCTCGAGGAGCTGGGCTTCGCAAGCCCGCTCGCCGAGGCGGGCCTCGCCAAGCGGGACGTGCGCGCCCTCGCCCGTGAGATGGGACTCCCCGTATGGGACAAGCCCGCCGCCGCCTGCCTCGCCACGCGATTCCCCTACGGCACGCGCCTCACGCGCGAGGGCCTTGCCCGCGTGGAGCGAGCGGAGGCGCTCCTTCGCGAGGCGGGCTTCAGTCAGGTGCGCGTGCGCGATCACGGCGGCCTCGCGCGCATCGAGCTCCTGCCCCGGGAGTTCCCGAGGCTCCTCGATGGCGACACGGCTCGCGCCATCGATGCGGACCTTCGAGAGCTCGGCTTCAGCTACGCGACCCTCGATCTGGGCGGCTTTGCCTCCGGTTCCATGGACCGTAGAATCGACGCCGAGAGGACGGATGCCTGATCGGCATCGAAGTCAACGGCCATGCACGGGGGGTGCGCCCATGATCGGTCCCGTCGGCATACGGCGTCTGCTCATGGCGATCTCGCTCTTCGCCTACGCCTTCGCCATCATCCCCGGGACCTTCGTCTCGTCCCTCTTCTTCGCCTTCGACTGCGCGGCCGCCTTCCTCTTCCTCTTCCTGACCAAGCTGGGAGAGCTCTCCGAAGGGGATGCCGCGGATCCGGCGAAGGGGCCGACCATCATCCCCGTGACCGATCAGGTCATCTACGTGCTCTGCGTGGGACTGGCGTTCTTCCTCTGGCCCGAATCCTTCGGACTCCCCGAGGACGCCATGTGGTTCATCCTGGCCGTCGTCATCGCAACGGCGGCGCTCACCATCGGCACCATCGCGCCGATCCTCCCCTACAGTCGTTACGCCCGCTCGCGGCCCGTCTACACGATGGTGGACGGTGGGCAATGGCTGCTCACCAACCGGCTCTTGGGCTACGGCTCCTGCCCGCTCGCCATCTGCTACATCGCCTGCCTGCCCTCGGGCCTCGACTTCTGGGCGCTCACGGCGCTCTTCATCGCCTGCTGGCTCGGCATCCCGGCCATTCTCTCCTACGTGGCCTACCGGAGGCGCCCCCCAAGGGACGCGGACGGGGAAGACTAGCCGGGGCGATTCTCGGTAACGGACCGCGCGCCGCAGCGCATCGCAGGACCATCTCTCGGAGCGAGGAGGCACCGTGGAAGAGACGACGACCCTGGAGAGCGGGCTCACCCGTGATGAGGCCTTCGCCCTGCTCACGCAGTACAACGAGGATCCCTACCACGTGAAGCACGCCCTCACGCTCGAGGCCCTCATGCGGCGCTTCGCCGCCGAATGCGACCCTTCGAACGTCGAGTTCTGGGGCCAGGTGGGCCTTCTCCACGACCTCGATTGGGAGCGGTTCCCCGAGGAGCACACGCTGAAGACCGAGGAGCTCCTCGCCGAAGCCGGCGCCTCGCCCGAGCTCGCCCGCGCCATCCGCACCCACATCTTCTCCCACGACGAGACGGCGCCTCGCCCCCAGGCGAAGATGGAGAGGATGCTCTTCGCCATGGACGAGCTCTCCGGGCTCATCAACGCGGCGATCCTCGTGAGGCCCTCCAAGAGCGTGCGTGACATGAGCCTGAAGTCGCTCAAGAAGAAGTTCAAGCAGAGGAGCTTCGCCGCCGGCTGCAGCCGAGACGACATCGCCCTCGGCGCGGAGCTCCTCGGCATCCCCACGGACGAGCTCCTATCGCTTGGCCTCGAGGCCATGCGAGCCATCGCCGAGGAGGGCGGCCCCGTGGACTAGCCCCAGCGCCGTTCGAGGCGAGCGTAGAATCCGCTCATGCTCCAGATCCTGAGATTCTTCAAGGGCCACGTGCCCTCGCTCATCGCCTGTCTCGCGCTCCTGGTGGTGCAGGCCCTCTTCGAGCTCGCGTTGCCCGGGTTCATGAGCGACATCGTGGACGTGGGCATCCAGCGGGGAGGCATCGAGAGCTGCGTGCCCGTGACCGTGCGCGCGGACACGCTCTCCGAGCTCACGGCGATGATGGCGCCATCGGAGCGAGCGCTCGTCGAGAGCTCCTACGCTCCGCCGGATGCCGCGGGCATCCGCACGCTCCTGCCCGATGCGGATGCCGGGGCAGGGGGAGCGCTCGCCAGAGCCCTTGAAGCGCCCGAAGCCGCCATGGGCGGCGAGCTGGAGGAGGCTGCGGGAGCCCGGGAGGTATCGGCGTACGCCTCCGAGGCCGATGTCGAGGGGCTTCGCGCCGTCGCGTTCGTCCGCGAGGAGTACCGCGCCCAGGGCACCGATCTCGTCGCCCTCCAGAACGCCTATCTTGCGAAGATGGCCTGGCTCATGTTCGGCGTCACCGCGGGGTCGTTCGCCTCGACGCTCTGCGTGGGCTACATCGCGAGCCGCACCGGCGCCGCCATCGCCCGGGACACGCGCCGCGAGCTCTTCTCGAAGGTCATGGACTTCTCGCCCGCCGAGGTGGGCCGCTTCTCCCAGGCCTCGCTCATCACCCGTTCCACGAACGACGTGCAGCAGATCCAATTCGTCATCACGATGAGCCTTCGCATGGTGCTCTTCGCCCCCATCATGGGAATCGTCGCCATCGTCGAGGTGACGATGGCCGCCACGGGCCTCGAATGGGTGATCCCGGTGGCCGTGGTCGCGGTCCTCGCGCTCATGGGGATCATGTTCGGACTCACCATGCCGCGCTTCCGCCTCATGCAGAGGCTCGTGGATCGGGTGAACTTCGTCGCTCGCGACCTGTTGGACGGTCTCATGCCCATCCGCGCCTTCAATCGCGAGGGCTTCGAGCTGGAGCGATTCGATGGCGCCTCGGCCGAGCTCCGCGATGCGCAGCTCTTCACGGGCCGCGTCATGGGCCTCGTGAGCCCTGCGATCATGCTCGTCATGAACCTCGTGACGGTGGCCATCGTCTGGTTCGGCGCCGATGTCATCGCCCGGGGCGACCTGCTCGTGGGCACGATGATGGCCTTCATCTCCTACGCCATGCTCATCGTGAGCGCCTTCATGGTGCTCGCGATGGTCGCGGTCATGCTGCCCAGAGCCCAGGTGGCGGCCCAGCGCATACACGAGGTGCTCGAGACGGAGCCCTCGATCGCGAGTCCCGAGGATGCGGAGAAGCCGGTCGAAGGCGTTCGGGGCACGGTGGGATTCCACGATGTGACCTTCGCCTACCCGGGCGCGCAGGAGCCCGTGCTCTCCCATGTGGACTTCACCTGCGAGCGCGGCGAGACGGTGGCCATCATCGGGGCCACGGGCGCGGGCAAATCGACGCTCGTCTCGCTCGTGCCGAGGCTCTGGGACGTCACCGCGGGCTCGGTCACGGTCGACGGCGTCGATGTGAGGAGGCTCTCGCTCTCCGACCTTCGCGGCCGCATCGGCTACGTTCCCCAGCAGGGACTCCTGTTCAAGGGGACCATCGCCTCGAACATCGCCTTCGGAAAGGATGGCGCATCGGCCGCGACCATCGAGCGCTCCGCCGACATCGCCCAGGCGAAGGGCTTCATCGAAGAGCGGGAGGGCGGCTTCGACGCCCCGATCTCCGAGCGGGGCGCCAACGTCTCCGGCGGGCAGCGCCAGCGGCTTGCCATCGCCCGCGCCCTGGCCGTGAAGCCCGAGATCCTCATCCTCGACGATGCCTTCAGCGCACTCGATTACCGGACCGATGCGGCGCTGCGCAAGGCCCTCGCCGAAGAGGTATCCGACACCACGGTGCTCGTCGTCGCCCAGCGAGTGGCCACGATCATGGGAGCCGATGAGATCGTGGTCCTGGATGAGGGCGGGGTCGCGGGCAAGGGAACGCACGCGGAGCTCCTGCGATGCTGCCCTGCCTATCTGCGCATCGCAGCCTCGCAATTGGCACCGGAAGAGCTGGGCATGAGCGAGGCCGAGCTCGAGGCCGTCCTCGCGGGCACCGCCTTCGGACGGGAAGGGCGCACGCGAGGCTCCGCATCTTCCGCCCGTCCCATAGAGCCACCGGCTTCGACGGGCGGTTCGTCTCGCAGCGCAGGGATGGCGAGCCGTGGCTGAGGGGCGCACCGAGGTTCCGGGCAAGCGCAATCGCCGCCTGAGCCGCTACGACAAGCCCCGGGACTTCCGTCGAGCCATGGCCGGGCTCCTCGCCTTCGCCCGGCCCCATCTGCCGGCGCTCCTCCTCGGCGTCGTCCTCTCCATGGCGAGCGTGGCCTTCTCGGTCATCGGCCCCTACGTGCTCGGCCTCGTCACCACGCGGCTCTTCGAGGGTGTGGAGGCCCAGGTGGCGGGGACGGGCGGCATCGATTTCGCCGGCATAGGCCGCACCATCCTCTGGCTCATCGCCATCTACTGCGCCTCGAGCGCCTGCTCGGCCGTTCAGGGATTCGTGATGACGGGCGTCAACCAGCGCATCTGCTATCGGTTGAGGAACGCCCTCTGCGCTAAGGTCGCCACGATCGCCATGGGCTATTTCGAAGACCACCAGCGAGGGGATGTCCTCTCCCGCATCACCAACGACGTGGACACGGTGGGCCAGAGCCTGAACCAGGTCGTGAACCAGGTGGTGAGCTCCGCCACCCAGGTGGCGGGCGTCTGCGCGATGATGTTCGCCGTCTCCGCCCCGCTCGCGGGCATCACGCTCCTCACGCTTCCCGTCTCGCTCGTCATCGTGCTCGTCATGCTGGGCGCTTCCCAGAAGTACTTCGTCGCCCAGCAGAACATCCTCGGCGAGGTGAACGCCATCGTGGAGGAGGATTTCACGGGGCAGCTGGTCATCCAGGTCTTCGACGAGGGGGAGAGCGCGCGCCGGCGCTTCGACGAGGCCAATGGCGAGCTCTACACGGCCGGTTGGAAGAGCCAGTACCTCTCCGGGCTCATGCAGCCGCTCATGGGCTTCGTCTCGAACATGGGCTATGTGGCCGTCGTGGTGGCCGGAGCGGCCTTCGTGCTCGCCGGGTCGGTCACGGTCGGCGATGTGCAGGCCTTCATGCAGTACGTGCGGAACTTCACCCAACCCATCGCCTCGCTCGCGAACGTCTCGAACCTCCTGCAGTCCATGGCGGCCGCCGCCGAGCGCATCTTCGCCTTCCTCGATGGCGAGGAGGAGAGGGGCCCCGAGCGCCCGGTCGAGCCCACGGGGTCGCGCGATCGGGTGGCCTTCGAGCACGTGCGCTTCGGCTACGCGCCGGACGAGCCCGTCATCCACGACTTCACGCTCGCCGTGGAGCCGGGCGAGACCGTGGCGATCGTGGGGCCCACCGGAGCCGGCAAGACGACCCTCATGAAGCTCCTCCTGCGCTTCTGGGACGTCGATGGGGGCCGTCTCGCCGTGGGCGGCGTCGATGTGCGCGACCGCTCGCTCGAGGGCCTCCGGGGCGACTTCGCGATGGTGCTCCAGGATGCCTGGCTCTTCGAGGGCACGATCCGCGAGAACGTGCGCTATGGACGGTTGGATGCCACGGACGCCGAGGTGGAGGAGGCCTGCCGGATCGCGCGCTGCGATCGCTTCATCCAGACGCTCGACGGCGGCTACGACTTCGCGATCGACGAGGAGGCGTCGAACATCTCCCAGGGCCAGCGCCAGCTCATCACCATCGCGAGGGCGGTGCTCGCGGATCGCCCCATCCTCATCCTCGATGAGGCCACCTCCAACGTCGATACCATGACGGAGGAGCTCATCCAAGAGGCCATGGACCGCCTTCGCGCAGGGCGCACGTCCTTCGTCATCGCCCATCGGCTCTCCACCATCCGATCGGCCGACCGCATCGTCGTCATGGACCAGGGCGACGTCGTGGAGTCCGGCGACCATGAGGGGCTCCTCGCCAAGGACGGTTTCTACGCGGAGCTCTATCGAAGCCAGTTCGCACGCGCAGGGTAGGCGGCGCGTCGCTCTGAGAGCGCACGCGCAGGCCGCTCGCCCCCGCCGCTCCTTCCCGCGACATGGGAGGAGGGGCCCCGCGACGCGAGGCCCCTCCCAAAGGCGAATCCGCTTGTGGAGATCCGCTCAGGCGGCATGCCTTCCGGCAGCGCCCGAGCGCTCGAGGGTGCGAACCCTTCCGGCGTAGAAGACGCAGCAGGCGGCGAAGACGATGGATGCCGCATTCGAGCTGATGCAGGTCACGAGATTCCCGTAGAGGTCGCTGCCGCCGAGGGCCGTCATCACGATCGACGTGACGCCCGAGCCGATCGAGATCACGAGGCTGATGATGGAGAGCACCCAGAACGGGGTGATGTGGTCGGGGTGCTTGGCGCCGTGGATGCCGAAGCAGCCGGTGACGATGTCGAGAATCGAGGCCACGAGCATGACGATGCCCATGACGGTGAGGAATACGCCCACGACGGCGACGCTCATCGTGTCGGTGGGCGCGAAGCCCAGACCTTCGGCGAGTTCACCGGAGTAGCCGGGCATAGAGGCGCCCGCGCTCAGCAACGGCCCGGCGATGACGATGAGGATGCTCAGGATGGCGGCGATGATCCCGATGACGAGCAGGATGATGCCGCAGACCTTGACGCCGGTCAGGTCCTTTTCGAATGCGCTCTTCTGAGTCACGGGGACTCCTTCCCGATGGATGTCCGCGACGGCTCGCATGGCCCCGTGCGAACGGCCCTTCCCTATGGCATAGCCCTCGGATCGACGGGCTACGCCGTCTGGCGCATCGCCAAACGGCCTGCATGATAGAGCAGCGGATGGGCCTAACGTCGCCTCGGGGGGAGCCGAATCGGGCAGCGCGCCATATGCGCGTCTTCATGCGATAAAACCGTCAATTCATGCACTGCAGCGCTTCGCGGACGGCGGCTAGGGAAGCCGTACGCCCTCGGCTTCCAGCTTGCGGTCGAGCTCCCTCCACTGGGGCGAGACCCGATCCATGAGCGCCTTGAATGCCGGGCCATGGTCGTGGGCGAGCATATGGCAGGTCTCATGGAGCGAGACGTTCCTCAGGTGCTCCGGGGCATGGGTGGCGAGGTCGAGATTGATGGAGATGCTCCCCGTCTGCCACCGGCATGAACCCCAGCGGCTCCTCATCTTCCGAACGGTCCATTGGCCCGTCCTCACGTCGAGCGACCGCTCGCACAGGTCGATGACGTCCGGCAGGGCGCCATCCAGCTCGCGGCGAAGGAGCGTCTCGTAGGCCCTGAGCCGCACCGCCCGGGCGTCGGCGCCGTCTCGCTGGGCGGCGGGCGGCAGCGCGAGGACGACCGCGCCCCGCTCGAGGCGCGCTTGGGCTCTCGAGGCGGCATCGCGGTAGATGACGGTGGCGTCACGGCCCCAGACGGGCACCCGGTCGCCCTCGGCGAGGCGCCGGATGGCCTCCCTCAGCCGGCGTTCCTCCGAGGACGGCTCGACCGATGCCGCTTGAGCGAGGATCCGGTCGCGATGGGACGCCACGAACTCCTCCGCCTGCGCCTTGGTGAACCACGTGGGGACGGAGAGCGTCACGTGGCCGTCCGGATAGGCTCGGATCACCACGCCGGACCTGCGCCGACGGGTCACCTGGACTTCCAGGCTCCCATCGGCGCCCTCGAGCGGGACGGCGAATGACACGGGCGACGGCATGGCATCAGTCTCCCACAGCGCGCGAACGCCCATTGGCATGGCATCTAGCGAGGAATCCGCGCAATGCTGGGTACAAATCCACAGGAGCCGGAATCGATCTCCTTGGAAAGGAGCAGAAATGGCAGAGAGCTATGAGATGCAGGGCTACCAGAGGGGCGTGAAGATCTGCTCGGTGATCATCCTCATCATCGGCATTCTCGGCATCGTCGCGAGCTTGCTGGTGATCGTCCTCGGTCCGATCTTCGGCGTCGCCGCGACCGATCCGAGCGTGGCTCAGGATGTGGCGACGGATATCGGCGACACGTCCGCCAACGCCGCCGGCGGCCTCGCGGTCCTCGGTCTCACCTTCACGATCCTTGGCGTCGTCTCGCTCGTGACCTCGCTCGTCGACATCATCATGGCCGTACTCGGTTTCCGCGGCGCCAACGATGCGACGAAGATCGGCCCCTTCTGGGTGCTCTCCATCGTCGGATTCGTCCTCGCCATCGGATCCACGGTCACCTCGATCGTGATGACGGCCATGGGCGGTGGCGGCATCGGCAACGGCATCGTCACGTCCATCGTCTCCAACGGCCTCTCCATCCTGCTCAGCGCCTTCTGCCTCTACTTCTCCACGAAGATCCATGGCCTCGTGAAGTACGGCCAGTAGGAGCGCGTCCAGCGGCGCAGGCCTTCAGGGAAGCCGGATCGCCAGCTCGTCGCCTCACCGGTGCTTCGAGCGACATAGATTCGTCGAACGTCCGTCGAAAGGCGGACGTTTCCCTTTGGCGACTCCCTTAGCATGGAGCGGTTGAATGTCGGGATCCGTCGCGAGTTGGGAGCAGGGATGGCATCGAGTCGTGCGAACACGGTGACCCGCAGGGCCTTCATCGCTGGGAGCGCTGGCCTCGGCGCCCTCGCCCTCGCAGGGTGCGGGCAGACCGCCCATGGGGACTCCGCAGGCGGTACGGGCGATGCCGCCGGTGCGGACACCTCGCAGGTGGTCGTGACCCTCACCAAGGAGGCGGAGCCCGCCAAGGGCTTCGATCCGCTCTACGCGTGGGGCGATGGCGAGCACGTCCACGAACCGCTCATCCAGTCGACGCTCTTCGTCACGGATGCCGAGATGAACTTCGTGAACGACCTCGCCACGTCCTACGAGAGCTCAGGGGACGGCCTCACCTGGACCTTCCACATACGCGACGATGTCAAGTTCACCGACGGCGAGCCCCTCACGGCCTCCGACGTGGCCTTCACGGTGAACGGCATCATCGGAAACGACGCCGCCGAGGCCGACCTCACCATGGTCGACGGGGCCGAGGCCACCGACTCCACCACGTGCGTCCTCCATCTGAACAAGCCCTACAACGCGATCCTCTACACGCTCGCCGTCGTGGGCATCGTGCCGGAGCACGCCTACGGGCCCGACTACGGCGAGCACCCCATCGGAAGCGGCCGCTACATGCTCGAGCAATGGGACAAGGGCCAGCAGGTGATTCTGAAAGCCAATCCCGACTACTACGGCGAGCCGGCCAAGATGGAGCGCGTCGTGGTGCTCTTCATGGACGAGACCGCATCGCTCGCGGCCGCCAAGGCGAAGGAGGCCGACCTCGCCTACACCGCGGCGACCTATGCCGACCAGGTGCCCGAGGGGTTCAAGCTCCTGAACGCGAAATCCGTGGACTCCCGGGGCATTTCGCTTCCGACCCAGCCAGAGGGGAGCCCGAGCAAGCAGGACGGCGACGTCAGCTATGCCGTGGGCAACGCCATCACGAGCGATGTGGCCGTGCGCCGCGCGATGAACCTCGCCTGCGATCGCGATGCGGCCGTGAGGGCCGTGCTCAACGGCTACGGTGACGCAACCTACAGCGTGAGCCAGGGCATGCCGTGGATCTCGGAGGACATGCAGTGCGCCTACGACCCCGAAGAGGCCAAGCGGCTCCTCGATGAGGCGGGCTGGGTGGCGGATGACGGCATTCCCGAGCGCCGGGCCAAGGATGGCAGGCCGCTCGCGCTCACGCTCTGGTATACGGCGGGGGATTCGGTCCGCCAGGCCCTCGCCACCCAGTTCGCGCAGCAGATGGGCGAGATCGGCATGGAGATCGAGGTCTCCGGCGCCTCCTTCGAGGACATCTACCCGCACCAGTACACAGATCCCGTGCTCTGGGGTTGGGGCTCGAACTCCCCCTCCGAGTACTACAACCTCTACTACGCCACGGGATGGGGCAACTTCCCCTGCTACGAGAACGCGACCCTCGACGGCTACATGGACGAGGCCCTGGCGCAGCCGACGGTCGACGACTCCTACGAGTACTGGAAGGAGTCGCAATGGGATGGCACAGAGGGAATCTGCCCCAAGGGCGCTTCGACCTGGGTCTGGATCTGCAACGTCGACCACCTCTACTTCCAGAGGGACGGGCTCGAGGTGGCGCCCCAGAAGCCGCACCCCCATGGGCACGGCTGGTCGATCCTGAATAACGTCGACCAATGGACGTGGGCGGCTGCGGGTTCCTGATGCACCCGATCTTGGCGCGCTCCCGGAGACTCACGTACCTTCGTACGCCACGTCTCCGCGAGCGCGCCAACCTCGGGCACCTCAGGAACCCTCGCCGGATCTGCGAATCGCTCGTATGCTCGGTACGCCACGCGTCCGCGATCCCCACAATCTGGGGTGCCTCAGGAACCCACGCTGGATCTGCGCCGCCGGATCTGCGAATCGCTCGCATGCTCGGCACGCCATACGCCCGCAGCCCCAGCGATCCGGAGCGCCCCAAGGGCCCTCGCCCAATCTGTACCATCGAGTCGTCGCGTCGTGCGGCCGTGGAACCGCGATCCCAAAGGGAGGGGGCGGATGGTCCGGTTCATTCTCAAGAACCTGCTCAAGGCCTGCCTCCTCGTCGTGGTCGTGAGCTTCGTCGTCTTCTGCCTCGTGGACCTGTCGCCGGTGGATCCGGTGCAAGCCAACGTCGGCCAGGCGGCCTACCTCACCATGTCCGAGGCCAAACGGGCCCAGTTGGAGGCCTATTGGGGCGCGGGCGAGCCGCTCCCCGTGCGCTATGGCCGCTGGCTCGCCGGGCTCTTGCAGGGCGACCTCGGGATGTCCCTTCGCTACAACGAGCCCGTGACCCAGGTCATCGCCGAGCGGGCGGCCCCATCGCTCGCATTGCTCTCCATCGCCTGGGCGGGGAGCGGGATCCTCGGCTTCGTCCTGGGCGTCGGCGCCGGCATGGCCGAGCGCCGCTGGCCGGATCGGATCATCCGGGGCTGGTGCTTCGTTATGACCTCGATCCCGTCCTTCTGGCTGGCCCTCATCCTGCTCATGGTCTTCGCCGTCGCCCTCGGCTGGTTCCCCATCGGCTTCGCCGCCTCCATCGGGGTGGCGAGTGCGGACGTCACCTGGGCCGACGCGATCCATCACCTTGCGCTTCCGGCGATCTGCCTCACGCTCGCGGGCGTGGCGCCCGTCTGCCTCCACACGCGCGAGAAGGTCGTCGAGTTCGAGGCCGGCGACGTGGCCGGCTTCGCGAAGTTGCGTGGCGAGGGGCCATGGCAGCGCTTCTGGCGCCATGGGCTCCGCAACGTCGCCCTCCCAGCGCTCACGCTCCAGTGCGCGAGCATCGGCGAGATCTTCGGCGGCGCCGTGCTCGTGGAGGAGGTCTTCTCCTATCCGGGGCTCGGCCAGGCGGCGGTGACGGCGGGCCTCGGCTCCGACGTCTGCCTGCTCGCGGGCATCGCCGTGGTGACGGCGCTCCTCGTCTTCGGCGGGAACTTCGCGGCCGACCTGCTCTACGGCGTCATCGATCCTCGCATGCGCGAGGCGCGGGCGGCGAAGCGCGCGGCCCGTGGCGGCGTGCTCGGCTGGCTCGTGAACCGGCCCGAGGATTACGACGAGCCGCTTCCGGATGCGGGGGAGGTGGAACGTGGCGGCTCCGCTTGACGTGGCTCGCGCGAACGCGGCGTCGATTCCCGTCATCGCGGCGCCAGGGGCCCGTGCCCTGCCCTCGCGCCGTGGAGACCTCGCGCGGGTCATCTCCATCGGCGCGGCGCTCGCGCTGGTCCTCGTCGCCGGGGCCATCCTCGTCCCGGTCGCCCAAGAGGCTGACTTCATGGCCAAGAACCTTCCGCCCTCGATCGGGCACCCCTTCGGGACGGACTGGATGGGGCGCGATATGCTCTGCCGGACCATCGCCGGTCTCTCGATCTCGGCATCGCTCGGGCTCGGGGCCGCCCTCGCCGCGGCCGGCGTCTCCCTCGTCCTCGGCTGCGTCGCCGCCCTCGGAGGTCCCAAGGCCGATGCGATGGTCTCTGGGGCCATCGACGTCGTGATGGGATTGCCGCACATCGTGCTGCTCATCCTCGTCTCCTTCGCCTTCGGCAAGGGGTTCACGGGCGTCGTCGGCGCCATCGCGCTCACGGAATGGCCGCGGCTCGCGCGGGTCGTCCGGGCGGAGATGCTCCAGTGCCGCGAGTCCGATTACGTCATGGCGGCGCGCAAGCTCGGCCAAGGCCCCGTCAAGGTGGCGACGCATCATCTCGTGCCCTACGTCCTGCCCCAGTTCGCGGTGGGCCTCGTCCTGCTCTTCCCCCATGCGATACTTCACGAGGCCTCGCTCACCTTCCTCGGCTTCGGCCTTCCGCCGGAGGTGCCCGCCATCGGCTCCATCCTCTCGGAGTCCATGGGCTACCTCGTGGGAGGGGAGTGGTGGCTCGTCCTCTGGCCCGGCCTCTCGCTCGTCCTCTGCGTCCTCGGCTTCGACATGCTCGGCCGTTCCCTGGCCCGTCTCCTCATAAGGGGCGATGGACTGTGAGCGAGGAGCCGCGCGAGAAAGCCATACGATCGTCGGCAACGGCGCCCCATGAGGCGCCGCCCCACAGGAGCGGCGAGGCGCATCACCATCACACCCATGCGGCCAACTCCCGCCATCCCGGGCACCACCACTTGTTGCAGGTGGAGGGGCTCTCCGCGGCCTTCGAGATGTACGCGCCGGGCGCGCCGTTCTTCGAGGCCGAACGCCGGCTCGTTCCCGTCATCCGCGACGTCTCCCTCGGCGTCCACGAGGGGGAGGTGCTGGCCGTCGTGGGGGCTTCGGGCGCCGGCAAGAGCCTCCTCGCCGAGGCCATCATGGGAATCGCGGCCCCGAACGAGCGGATCGTCGGCCGGATCTGGTTCGATGGCGAGCTTGAGGACGAAGCCGGCATCGAGCGCCTCCGCTCGCGCGAGATCGCCTTCGTGCCCCAGTCCATCGCCTGCCTCGATCCGCTCATGCGGGTGGGGGAGCAGGTGCGGGGCATTCCCCGTGGCAAAGGGGCCGCTCGGAAAGCCGACGTTGCTCGTCGCATCGAGCGCCAGAGGGAGCTCTTCCGGCGCTACCGCCTCGACGAGTCGGTGGAGCGCCTCTACCCGCACGAGCTCTCCGGCGGCATGGCGAGGCGCGTCCTTCTCTGCTGCGCCCTCGTGGACGAGCCGAGGCTCATCATCGCCGACGAGCCCACGCCGGGCCTCGACCTCCAGCTGGCCGAAGCGGCCCTCGCGGACCTCCGCGCCTTCGCCGACGAGGGCGGCGCCGTGATGCTCATCACCCACGACATCGAGCTCGCCCTCGCCGTGGCCGACCGCGTGGCCGTCTTCCACGACGGCACCGTGGTGGAGGAGACGTCGGTCGCGAGCTTCGCATCGCCCGAGCTCCTTCGCCACCCCTTCAGCCGCGAGCTCTGGCACGCCCTGCCGGAGCACGACTTCGCCGTCGCATCGAGATCGGTGAGGTAGGACCGTGCTCGAAGCCCGCTCCATCACCTTCGACTACCAGGGGGGCGATCCCGTCTTCCGCGATCTCTCGCTCGAGGTCTCGCCAGGCGAGCGCGTCGCGCTGGACGCCCCTTCGGGCACGGGCAAGACGACCCTCTGCAAGGTGCTCGGCGGCTACCTGCGCCCCCAGCATGGCGAGGTGATCGTGGATGGCAAGCCGCTGCCCAAGCGGGGCGTCTGCCCGGTGCAGCTGGTGAGCCAGCACCCTGAGCTGGCCTTCGATCCCCGGCTGCGTCTGGGAGACTCGCTCGCCGAGGCGGGGAAGGTCTCGATGGATCTGCTGGAGGCCCTCGACGCCGACCCGGCTTGGCTCGACCGTCGTCCCGCCGAGCTCTCCGGCGGCGAGCTCCAGCGCCTCTGCGTCGCCCGCACCCTCTCGGCCAGGCCCCGCTTCCTCGTGGCGGATGAGATCTCGACGATGCTCGACGCCGTCACCCAGGCCCGCGTCTGGCACGTCATCCTCGACTGGTGCGCCCGCGAGCGGGCGGGCCTCGTCTTCGTCACCCACTCGAATGCCCTTCGCACCCGCATCGCCACGAGGGTCGTCGAGCTCTGATCGAACGTCTGGAAGAGATCAGAAGGCACTCATTCGAATCATATGAAAGGCGCCGCCACTGACAGGGCTTGCGGCGGCCCCCAGATCCACCGGAGACGAACCTACGGATTCGGCCAGATGGTTGCGAGGCCGTCAGCGAGGGGATGCGGCTGGCAGGGGCCCTCGAGGGAATCGATTGCCTCGGGCGAGAGCTCGAGGTCGATTCTCGCCTCGCACGTCCTCGACCGAGCTCCTGTCCGGTGCTCTCACTCCAGCGATGTGCGAGCCCCTGTTCGATGCACCATCTCG